>JAPLCR010000649.1 GCA_026392135.1 Armatimonadota bacterium | reverse complement strand
TCTCAAGATTAGTAGAGAACTGACCGAATATTCAATACCGGAGACGAAAGTACTTTACTCGCCTTCATCGTCTTTGATATGAAATGCTATTGTGAGATGTATTGATTGGTTGGAGGTTACTATTATGCCAGCACCTATACCTACAAATGAGGTTTTGCGTTTAGCCGCTCTGAACGCTTACCATATTCTTGACACACCTGCGGAATCCGCCTTTGATGACATTACATGGCTTGCCTCTACTATCTGCGGTACACCCATCAGTTTGGTGAGCCTAATAGATGAGAACCGTCAATGGTTCAAGTCCTCTGTAGGGCTAGAGGCTAAAGAGACGCATCGCGACCTGGCATTCTGTGCCCATGCAATTTTGGAGGAAGGCGTGTTTTTGATTCCAAACACGTTAGAAGATGTTCGATTTGTTAATAATGCTCTCGTTACAGGTGAACCTCACATTCGCTTTTACGCAGGAATGCCGCTAGTTACAGCCTCAGGGTATGCCCTCGGCACTCTGTGCGTCATTGACAGAACGCCACGCAACCTCACATCACAACAGATAGAGGCGTTACGTGTACTCAGTCAGCAGGTGGTCGCTCAGATGGAACTCAGAACGAATGTCGCCGTTTTGAAGGAGGTGACCGAGGAGACGCGTGTAGCGAATGAGAGGTTTCGTTTGGCTACTGAGGCGGGAGAGCTGGGCGTTTGGGATTACGATATTGTCACGAATTCCCTAGTTTGGGATGCGAAGATGATGCAGTTTTACGGGGTGACTCCTGAAACCTTCTCCGGCGACTATCGGGCTTGGAGCGAGTGCCTTCATCCCAATGATAAGGTACGCACTGAGGCTGAACTACTGAAAGCCATGCGTAGCGACATGAAATTAGACTTAGAGTTTCGAATAATTCTGTTGGACGGGGAGATACGGCATCTCAAATCGAATGTGCTGGTTATTAGAGACAAGAACGGTACAGCGGTACGGATGATTGGTTTGAACCACGACATTACTGAGCGCAAATTAGCAGAGCATCGTCTCGACATGGCGACAGCACAACTCGAACAGCAGATACTTTTAGTAAATGCACAGTCTATTGTACTTGAGGCTCATAAATGCGAACTTGAAAAGGCGAATCAGATACTAACAGCACTCGCCATTAAAGACGGGTTGACAGGTCTGAACAACCACCGTGCCTTTCAAGAGCGGCTGGCACAAGAGTTTGAACGCTCTGAGCGATACCAGTCCCCTTTGTCGATTATCCTACTGGATGTAGATAACTTTAAGTTGTACAACGATGCCTTTGGTCACCCCGAAGGCGATAGTGTACTGAGATTAGTGGCACAGACGCTTCAGGAGGAGGCGCGAAGTGTAGATTTTGTCTGTCGTTATGGAGGTGAGGAGTTTGTTATTATCTTACCCGATACGGATTCTAAGGGTGCTGTGTTCACTGCACAGAGGTGCCGCAAGGCAGTTGAGGAGCAGGTATGGAGTTTGCGTCCTGTTACCGCAAGTTTTGGTGTCTCTACTTTTCAACCTGAGACACGTAGTGCACAAGAGTTGATATATGAGGCAGATAAGGCTCTCTATGTTAGCAAAGAGGAGGGGCGCACTCGGGCGACACACTTTGCCGCTCTCTTCGCACGGCGCAGTAACACAACCCCAGTATTGGGTTCAAAGATGTAGACAAAATAGTTGAAATCACCCTGTTGTGTTGTATATGAGATTGGGAGCCGCTAATAAGTAAACAAATGTATACTTTTTCGGTTACGAAAAGCGCTCACTTTCGTCAACACTAACGTTATTTGCCTTTGTTGATACTTCTCAACCCAATACTGGGGTTAACACAGCGTTAGGGGAGCAGGCTGGTGATGTACCAGTAGTGACTGGACGCGCCGCATAGTAGTTAGTTTTTGCCCCCCGTTGTAGCGATACCTTGAATAAAGATACGCTGTGCAAAGAAGAAGAGTAGGATAATGGGCGCGGTGAAGAGAGTCGCCGCTGCCATCAACTGCGTCCACTCGCCATCGTGCGTACTCAAGAACTGTTGTAGCCCATAAGCCAGGGTGTAGCGGGTTGGGTCGTTGATGTAGAGCAGGGGTCCGAAAAAATCGTTCCATGTTCCCATAAACTGAAAGAGGGCACAGGTAACGAGTGCCGACTTCGAGAGCGGTAATATGACTCGTGAGAATATCAGCCACTCGCTTGCACCGTCCACACGCGCCGCCTCTGAAAGCTCATTGGGAAGAGATTTGTAGAACTGGGTGAGCAGAAAGATATAGAACGGCGTGCCGAAATAGGCAGGAATCGTCAGCGGGAGGTAGGTTCCGTACCAGCCTAGCCATCGGAATAGGGCGAAGACCGGTATCATCGTAACCTGCGTAGGAAGTGCCATCGTGGAAATCATCACCATGAAGAGCAACTTACTGCCCTTGAAGGGGATACGCGCAAACCCATACGCCACCACTGCGCTCGAAAGGCACGCGCCGATCACCGTTACGACGCAGAGCAGAATCGTGTTTTGGAGGTAGGTCTGGAAGGGGATTGCCTTGAGCGCGTTGGGATAGTTTTGCCATACGAATGGGTGCGGCAGTAGGTTTTTGAGTGTGATTGGCGGCGTGCCGGCACTGCCTTGTGCAAATATCTGCGTGTCGCTCTTGAGTGAGGTGGAGATCATCCAGAGCAGGGGCAGAATCGCGGGTATGCTCAACAGAAGGAGAGCGCAGTAGGCGAGAGCCTTCTGCGGTAGGCTCAACCGAAAGACGATACTATTCCGCATAGCCTAAATCCTTCCGTCGTTGCCGCTCTTGCTGAACGTCCGCTTCCAACTGGTTTAGTGCCTGTTCTGGTGACAGGCTCCCCCGTGTTGCAAGGTCGTCGATCTTCGTTATCCTGTCCATCAAAAAGAGTTGGTAGGTGGTGGAGGGCGTAATTTCGATATTGGAGCTTTGCGCCAGATTCAGGAAGGTCTGATACTGCGGGGCTTTCCGCAGGAACTCCTGATACTTGGGCGTATGAACCGCCGCCTCTCCTCTCGGCATCCAACCAAAGGGGGGATAGAACTCCGCACTGCCTTTCAGGTCGTCTAGCCCTGCCCACCAACGAATGAAGTCCCATGCCCCGTCAACCTCTTTCGCCCCAGCCGGAATTGTGATGAAGTTGGTGGACGAAAAACTAGCGCGTGGGCGCCCCCCCTTTGGAGGAGGCACAAACACAGTGTGGTATTCGAGGTTGGGTGCGAAGTTGCGGAGGTGTTCTACACGCCATTCGCCCTCCATCATTATCGAATACGACCCGCCTATGAAGGGCATATCTACTCCCGCAGAACTGCTAAGACCGCTGACGAAACGAATTGCTTCGTCGAAACCTACCCGTTTGCGTTGATCTACTAGAAACTGAAGGGCACGTAGGTTTTCAGGAGTGTTTATCGTTAATTTGCCCTGTTTTTCATCGTAGAACCACCCCCCAAATGAAGGAACATAGTTGATAAGCGTTTGAGGCAGGTAGCCAATGCGCGTCAGGTTCCCATTTTTATCCTTCCTATCCAGCTGTTTACCTAACTCTACCACGCCTTCTAAGGTGGTGGGGAACTTCGCGGGGTCGGGGTCTATACCCGCTTCTTTGAAGTGGTCGGCGCGATAGAACAGTACCCACAAATCGAATCCTACGGTTATGCCGTACAAGCGTCCTTTGTACCAGCCGCTCTTTGCAATAACGGGATACGACTCGGTTTTGAATCGGCGCATCTCCTCCGCACTCATAAGACTATCTAATGGGGTGAGGATATTGCCTTCTGCCCACGTGCTCATCGCCTGAGTCCAGTGGAGCATGACATCGGGTGGGTTGCCCCCGGCTACGGAGAGCAGGAACTTGGAATCGGCGGACTTATCGGGTACGAGGAGCGGAATGACTTCGTACTTGGACTGGCTTTCGTTGTAACGTCTGACCATCTCTTCCGTTGGTGCTTGCCACTGCCCGCTTAGTAGGTGCCAGAAATGGACGATTTTACGCCCCTTGCGCGGCTTTGCAAACCCCTTGAAGGTCTCTACACACCCGCTCAAACTCGCTGCGCCCGCCACGCTGAGCGTTGTTTTGATCAGGTCTTTGCGCGAGATTTTACTCTGCATAGTGAACCCACCTTTTTTGTGAGCGGTAGACCACGCCCGTAACGGTCATAATAACGAAGAAGAGTATCCATGCCATTGCGCTGGCGTAGCCCATATCGAGGTACCGCCACGCGCGTTGGAAGAGGTAGAGCGCGTAGAAGAGCGTGCTGTCTTCGGGACCGCCTTGCGTCATAATGTAGGCTTCTGTGAAGAACTGGAAGGTTCCGATAATTCCCATCACAAGGTTAAAGAAGATAACAGGCGTGAGCATGGGCAGGGTAATGTGGCGCATTCGGTGAAACGCGGTAGCCCCGTCAATCATTGCTGCTTCGTAGAGGTGCGTAGGTATCTCTTTTAATCCAGCTAGGTAGATAACCATGCTTCCCCCCACGCCCCACAGCGACATCATTACGAGGCTGCGAGGAGCCCACGCGGTGTCTTGAAGCCATGCAGGACCCAGTATGCCGAAGTTCCGCAGAAGACCGTTGATTAGCCCCGTCTGCGGGTTGAGTATCCAGATGAATACGACGGAACTCGCGACGGAGGGCACTATAGAGGGAAGGAAGAAGATGGTGCGGAAGACACTCATGCCCTTAACTTCAAGGTTGAGCAGGAGTGCAAGGGCGACTCCCGCGACGATGCCTAGCGGTATCGCCATGAGCGCGTAGTAGAGCGTGACTTGTAGTGCCTTCCAGAAGAGCGGGTCTGCTGTGAAGAGCATACGGTAGTTCGCCGTTCCTACCCATGAAGGCGGCGACACGACGTTGTAGCGCGTGAAGGAGAGGTAGATGCTTGCTATAAAGGGAAACGCCGTGAAGAGGCAGAACCCTATGAGCCAAGGCGCGATAAAGGCGTATCCAACGAGGTTCTTTTTCATACCGTTCCCATCTTATGGAGGTAGAAGATCTCTCTCTATTCTCTATTAGGCGACGAATTCCCTTGTTGGCGGAGCGGTTGAGGGCTTGTGTTTTGTAAAAACTACGAAACAGGCGAGGTTTGACTTTTTTTGAACCCTCCCTCACCTCATCCCGCCCCCTCTTTGAAATGACGAGGGGCGAACGCCCGATATTCAAAGGTGCTTGGGTTTCACAAGAGGAGAGGCTTAGAGGGGGTGAGTGTTATAATTGACGTTTAGACAACTTGTGTAGTCGGTTTGGTCTTCTTTTTCGCCTTGTAGATGGT
>JAPLCR010000391.1:1029-1508 GCA_026392135.1 Armatimonadota bacterium | reverse complement strand
TTTATTGCGGAGTGGAATGAGCGTGCTCATGGTTTCGCTTGGACGGAGCAGTCCTTTGAGAAGGTGCTAGACAAATGTGGGCAAAACCTCCTTGCCAAAGCCGCTTAATCCCAACCCTTTATTGCTTGGAGCGGTACTAAGGAATCGTTAGCGTCGGTCGGGGCGTTGCGAACGCATATTTTGCAGTTGGCGTAGCTTGAGAAACTCCAATAGGTTCTCCTGTGTCAATAGCCCTATCAGAGTAGGCTCCCCACTTGCCCCCTTCTCCATCACTAGGATCGGGTCGTTGGAAGTACCTTGCACCTTTAAGATAGCCTCTTCAAGAGCCATCTCGGGAGGAACTATCAGAAAGTCACGCTTCATAAACTCGGCGACGTAAGCCTCTCCTCCCTCTTGCGCCCACCCTTGCAGTAGCGCGGAGCGCGTGAGAATACCCACTATGTCGTTACCGCTCTTTACAGGAAAGTCGTGCTGACTTC
>JAPLCR010000391.1:0-973 GCA_026392135.1 Armatimonadota bacterium | reverse complement strand
GGCGACTCGCAGAGAGTCGCCTGTGTTCAGCGTATGGAACTCGCGCATCATCGCCTCATGCACCTTATGCCCGCTTGCCAACTCCTTTGTTTGGAATGCGTTCGCCTCTTGTCCACCCGCCATGTAGACAAATACCGCCAACACCACCAACATCCACTGCCCAGTCGCAAAGGCGTATAAACCCAGTAGAGCCGCTAAAAACTGCCCAACCTTCACTGCTATCGTTGTCGCTTGCACATCGTCCATAAAATGGGCGAGGATGGAGCGAAACACACGCCCCCCATCCATAGGAAAAACGGGAAGCAGGTTGAAGCCCGCCAAAATAATGTTTATGGTGAAAAGATCCGACATAAAACTTGGAAAGGTGTCTGGTCTTGCGGTTCCCGGAAACTTTATAGGGGAGTGGGCAATAATACTCCCAATATAGATAAGGGTTGCAATCGCGATATTGACGAGTGGACCCGCGAGCGCGATAAACAGCTCTTCCCGCGGACGGGGCATGGTTTCGAGAACTGCGACTCCTCCAATGGGAGTGAGGGTGATATTACGGGTCTGTATGCCGTGCCGCCTCGCTACGAGTGAATGCCCCAACTCATGGAGCAGAACGCAGGCAAAAATGGCAAGCACAAACAGAAGGCGAAGGTAAGGATGCTCTCCCTCTTTCGAAGAGCCTTCAAGTGCTATCCAGATAATCAGTACGAGAAATGTGAAGTGAATCTGTATGGGGATTCCAAACAGCCTGACGAGGTGAAACGTCCACCCACTCTCTTTCTGCGGGGCGGGGGCTTTAGGGGGCGTTGGCACTTCGTTAGTCATGTATACTCCTTGTGTAAAATTATCCTGCTCTCTCTTCAATACGCAAGTGTAGGGCAGAATAGCAGGGAATGGGAGGCAGAATTTGTGATGGGGTTTACTTTGGAATACCTGCTCCAAAACAGTAAGCCTTATCCGTGCCCTCTTCTAGATCGAAACA
>JAPLCR010000599.1 GCA_026392135.1 Armatimonadota bacterium | reverse complement strand
TTTATTGCGGAGTGGAATGAGCGTGCTCATGGTTTCGCTTGGACGGAGCAGTCCTTTGAGAAGGTGCTAGACAAATGTGGGCAAAACCTCCTTGCCAAAGCCGCTTAATCCCAACCCTTTATTGCTTGGAGCGGTACTAAGTATATAGTTAAAGACTACGGTTTTACGGTAAGAACACCCGTGTTACCGCTGATGCTCAGGTAGAAAGCATCTCCATCGAAGCTCGCCCCGATGGTATGAATACCTACCGTCAAAGTGTTCTGGACAGTGTAGCTGAGAGTTGCAAAGCCCGCCGAGGTTACAGCAACACCCACATCCACACCATCTACTTGGAAGTGAACCGTCTTGCCATCCAAGAGTCCGCTGTCTGTAGCACGGGTTAGTTTGACCTTCAAAGTCACTTTTGCGCCAACCTTGCCAGCCGTCGAGCTAATGCTCACTTTGGTAGGAGCCTGTGCAATGGTAAGCGTATCAGAATCCGTTCCAGTGCTATAGAGAGCGTCACCCACG
This sequence comes from Armatimonadota bacterium, assembly GCA_026392135.1. Taxonomy (GTDB): domain Bacteria; phylum Armatimonadota; class Chthonomonadetes; order Chthonomonadales; family Chthonomonadaceae; genus CAIJLM01. The sequence goes on along the minus strand of JAPLCR010000599.1, from coordinate 2,920 downwards.
AAGTCCACCGCAAGCGTATGTGCGCCTACGGCGTAGGTCTCACCACCTTTGTAGGCAAGTGAGGCTTTCCCTGTCCCATCTGTGTCCGCCGTGCCTACCACGTTACCATCTATTTTGAACGAGAGAGTACGGAAGGAGACTCCCCCGTTATCGGTAGTGCGCTTTAACGTCGCGACAAGGAACTTGGAATCTCCTGGGCGAACCGTAGAAGCACTCACTTTTATAGTAGTACCCGCCGCCAATATGGTCAGTGTGCCCTGCCCCTTGGAGGCACTATAACTTGCGTCTCCTGCAAAACTGACAGTAAGCGCCTTCTGTCCAACCCCAAAAGTCTCAGGCAGTTTATACGCCAGTTTCGCTTTGCCGTTGATGTCTGTTACTGCTGTTCCCAAAACCGTCGCTCCGATAGAGAAGGTCAGCGTCTTATTCGCAACATAAGCACCATCAAGATAGTGTTTCAGCACAGCGGAGAGCGTTTTTGTGGTTCCAATAGCACCAGACACTGAGGCGACCGTAACAACAGTGTCCGCCGCAGTTCCCTCATAAGCCCCAAGGTCGGAGGCTAAACCGAGTGTTGTACGCCCCTTGAACTTCTGGTGTGGCTTATACTGCTCTGTGACATCGTATCCCAGCGCAAGAGCGGAGGGCGCAAGGGGGTCTCCCGCGTCCACGCTGTTTGCGCCGGGTGTTAGAAGATAGTTTCCGCCTACCAAGTCCACAAATCCAGGATTATTCGCGCCATTCACGTCGCCAACCAGCTGATTCGCCCAGCCGTTCACCACACTACCGCCCTCATGCCCTAACCAAAGTTTGGTGGTTTTGGGGCTTATCCAGTTCTGCCCCATGTCCACCGTACCGTTCGCACCCGTAATTACTATCTTAAAGGCTTGGTAAGGGTGCGCGTTCACCGCGGTATCGGTAAAAAAGATGTTGTTTCTACAGTCTACCTTCTCGTAGATATTAGGGGTAGGCGTGTAGGGCAAGTCGGTCAACTCAAACGCCACAGAACCCTTTTGATGATTGACCACCGTATTATTGTAGAAATACAGCGTGCCACGATGCTCAATCGGATAGTAGGAGACTCCGTTGTACGCCCCAAACCAGACGATAGAGGACTGGTTGGCGGAAGAAGCCTTCATCGTAATAACATTACCATACACATAGGCATCTGGGTAGTAAGACTTCAACTCAAGGAAATTGGAGCCGCCCTGTGGGTCGAGAATCGCGAAGATGTTGGAACACTCTGTGCTGACGACCTCATTGTAGCGAATTATCGTTCCCGCAGAGCGGTCTTTAATCATTGTGCCATGACACCCTGCGCGTAGGGGACCAAAACGGTTGTACTGATACACCGCGCCATCCGACTCGATATAGATGTTGTGTTCGTGATACCCGTTACTTAGCCCCGGTATACTGGGTTGACCGTTGTCGTGAATATAGTTCTTCTCAATAAGCAGGTCAGCGGAGTTCTGTGCGGACTGGTTCTTCGAGTTCGCAAAGATACCGTTGCCGTTGAAACTGATTTCACAACCGCGAATCGTCAGGTGTTGCGCGAACTCAATGTAGATGCCGCAGCCAAAAGGGTCGAAAATCCGTTTTTTGCCGTGTACATCGGTGAACGTGATAGAGGAGTCCGCCTTGTACAGCGCGTTCTTAATATTGAGAGACTCTATGTTTATCCATGAAGGAAAAGTCTGACCGTAGACATAGTTCTTCTTTCGGGCACTTACGATGATAACGCCAAAATTTTCAAACACAGGGCTGCGAAAGTCTACGTGTGGATCCATAATAGCATCTTTGCCGTCAAGGATAGGCAACGCCCCCGTAGTTGGGTCAGGGATGCCGCGGATAACAATGGGTAGGGTTTGCGTCCCCGCTTGAGAAATATGAATAATCTCGTGGTAGCCCCCCGCTTTGTAGTGGATATTCACGAGGTCGCCGGGTTTTAGCGTCCCCCAAGGCACATCAGAGAGTTTTGCGAGATAGCCCACAGCCGTTCCCACATTATAGATTGCGGCGTGGCTCACACCTAGCGTTGCTATAAGTAGAAAGCATATCACCACAAACTGCGTTAAGCCTTTGAATCCATTTTTTGTTGTTTGCATCTTAGTTATCCTTTAGTCATTCAGAGAGGCGAGTTTCCAGCGATTAGTTACTCAAGCGTCCCACTACTAGGTCATGAGCGGCAGGAGCGTAGAAGGTAGAGTTGCTTTCAAGGCTCCATGTATAGCCTACAATCGCGCCATTCGCACTGGCGTAGATACGAAATACGCCTTTCCCAATACCGCCGGGCTGACCGGAAGTATAACGAGTGTCGGTTTTTCCGTGATACGACTGGCTTGAGTCTATCACCATATCATACTGAGTTGAACCGCTCACAAGTGGGGAGGTGGCGTTACGCAGATGCGGCACGCCTGCCGCAAGCATAACGTGCCCTGTGTTCGCCGCACCGTCAAAATACTTTATCGCGAAAACATCGCCAGCCTGTATCTGCGTAACGTTGGTGATTTTCTGAAAGCCTTTTTGGAGGTTTATGGTGTCGTGGTAGAGCGCGGCGGAAGGGCTAGTCGAACCGAACCAACTGCTGAAATAGCTATCTGTATAGGCGTAGGTATGTTTCAACAAGAGGCTCATAAAAGTTGAACAGACTGTCCTCGCTTCGCTGGAGGTGCCGTTCCAAAGAATGGTGGAGGGGCTGGAGCCATAGACGTTCTTTTTTGGTCAGGCGGCAAAGACAGTTTTTTAACGCTCAACCATTTATTAGAAGAAAAAAGAAATGTTGTTTTGCTAACGAGCTTTGGTGCGCTAACTAGTCGTGTATCGATCCAAGATATTCATATCAAAGACATTTCAAAGCAATCAGAGTTCTTTAAGATTCCGCTTTGTCTCGTGCCACTACACCCAAGTTCTGATTACAAGC
>JAPLCR010000541.1:9223-12117 GCA_026392135.1 Armatimonadota bacterium | reverse complement strand
ACCCCGCCGAAGAGGTTTCTGAAAACTGGTGTCGGTAGCTCGCTGCCGTGTCGTTACGACTGCTAAAACTCACCGTGTTCATCAGCCCAAAGCTATCTTTGGGCGAGAGCTTCCCATAGACCTTCGTACCCAAGTCGAATTGTGGTATCTGCTGCGAATAGTAGTACAGCGCGGCAACATTGTTGCCGTCGTTACCAAAGTAGTCGCTCCCCTCCAAAAAGAAGGGGCGCCTTTCTGGAACAAACAGCGCAAAACGTTGAAACTGGATACTGGTAATTGCCCCCTCAACAGTCCCCAAGTCCGGGTTTATAGTCGCGACTGCTGTCAAGTCCGATTTAGGGGTGTAGCGTACATCTAAGCCGCTCCGCAATGTAAACTGCCCATCTTGATAGCCCGGCAACAAGTAGGGTAGAAAGGAGAGCTTTGGCTTGAAACTACCCGACGGCGGCTGAACTCCCTCCCATATACCATCACGTTCAAAGAAGTATTGAGAGGTCAGGTTACTCCATAGCGACATAGTGTGAGTACGCCCCTGATAGCGGGCGAAATTGACACTCATATCTACCGCTTTCTTACTGGAAGGATAGCTCAGGCTTACCCAAGGGATACGCATCTCCGCAGTCCAGCCTGTTGCGCTACGCTTTACCATACCCTCCCAGTCTCCACGCCATTCGAGCTTGTTCCCGCGTCCACCTGCCAACCGCACTGAGCGCGTTCCTATGGCATTCAAGGAGAATATCGTTCGCTCGTCTGACCTGTGGTTTTGAAATGGGTCGAAGGAGACATCCACACTGTCTTCAGAGCGCGGGTCGAAGTCATTACTTGCGAACTTATAGTCGCGTATCGTCTCTCTCGCCACGATTTTATCGGGTTGAGTGTCTGTCATCTCAAAGCCGACATAGATATTCTTGTCATCGTAGAGAATATAGACTTTCGTCTGCTCCCCCATAAGGCTGCCGCTCTGAATGTCTACAAACTTATCTGCCACAGGTGCTGTCTTCCAGATTGGGTCAGAAAGGTCACCGCGCAGGGTGGGAGGAGTAGACGCTCTGAAGGCTGGTAGCGTTCTAGAGTACGATTTTACCTTGTCACTGTAGGCATTGATTGTTAAAAGAAGCAAGGCAAAACTAACAAAGAGGTGTCGTTTCAATTTCACTCTCCAAAATAGGGTGTCGTATAGTGTTATTGTGATTGAGAGTACGAATGGCGTGGGTGTTTAGATTATCAAGGCGGGAAGTCGTTCCTCACCCATCTCATAGTAAAAGACGCACTTCAAATCTATCTGTTGGGGAAAATGGACTCACCCCAATCCTGTGCAAACGGTATGGGGTGAGTGCAGCGCACTGTGAGAACCGCTTATAGAATGCTGTCTGTCTTAGGCTCGGTCTCTTTCTCTGGTTTTTCAGGAGTCTCTTTCTGTTCTCGCTCCGCCTCTTTCTTGTCTTTCTCTGCCTCGCCTTTCGCCTTGTGTGCCTCTTTTATGGCATTTTTGCGCTCTTGACGAGCAGCTTCCATCTCTTTCCGCACCTCTCTCATCGCCTCACGGACTTCGCCTTGAACGCCCTTCATCTCGTTAGGAAGGTTACGGAGGGCTTTACGAACCTCAGCCATCGCGTTCGCCATCTCCCTTTTCATCTCGGCTCTCTCTTTATCCGTGAGCTTGCGCCCATGATTTTTCAGTTTGCCGCTCTTTTCCGCCGCTTCAATAGAGCGTTGTGCGGCAAGAATGCCCTTCTCCGCTGCCTTCATTGCCTGTTCCACTATCTTCTGGATATCCACCTGTCCCATGATTTTCTCAATGTCAAAGTTCATATCCTTGAAGTCGAAATCGAAGTCCACGTCCTCGCCATCACCATGCTTCTGCTTCTGTTTGGCTTTGGCATCCTCTTTTTGTGGGCTGGATACCAGTTTTACCGTAGACATTGCTGGGGCAGGTTTGGGCTCTGTCAGTTGGGGTGGGTTGGGGCGTGAGTAGGTCACGCTAACAATACAGCACATTACAGCAATGGTCGCAATCAGTCCTAATTGTCGCATAGTTGTCTCCATGTAAGGTAGTTTGGGGTGTTTATGGCAAAGTAGAGTAGACTTAGTTGTCTATCTTAGTGTAGGCTTCGAGTATCTCTCGCTCCGCCTCTTTTAGAGCCTTTGCCTGCTCTGTGGAAGCCTCTCTTTGGTCTTTGGAGGCTTTTTTCATCTCTTCTTGTGCTAGCTTCAAGCCGTTGCGAACGGCGTTCATCGCAGTTTTTCCGAGAGTCTTTTCGAGGTTTCCCTCTCTCAACGATTTAAGAACGTCCGACTTCGCTTTTTTCATCATGGGCTTCACCCAATCGGGAATGTCCTTGTCGTCTGCGTTAGAGGGTTCTGATTTCTCCATCTCCTGCTCTACGGCTTTCTCAAATGCGCTCGAAATAGTAGCTTTAGATACTGCCTCCACTCTCTGCACGGAAGAGGTTGTAGCAGGAGCGGTTGCGTGAACAGTGTTGGGCGTTTTATGTGCTCTCATAGTACGCAGGTGAGAGGTGTGCCCTAAAGGTTTTGACGCTTTCGGGGTTGCTAGGGCTACCTCATACTGCTTGGCAATCGCACTAGAAGGCACATCAGATACCTCTAGTGTCGGCACGGATTTCTTCGCTTTGACAGGTGTTATTGAAACGTAGAAGAGGGTAGTAAAAACCCCCATAACAATACTCAGAGTAGTGAGAGCGTGTACAGGTGAGAGCCTCTGTTTCGCGGGAGCGACCCCTAGAACCCTCTGTATCCGTGCGAGTAGATCTCCCTGATTGATTGCAAGTGCCATACTTGGAACGGAGCGCAACTCCTCTACGGAGGCGAGGGCACGGGCATAGGTCATTCGGTTTCCGAGCAGGCTGACCGCCATATCGTCACAGGCATTT
>JAPLCR010000541.1:0-9175 GCA_026392135.1 Armatimonadota bacterium | reverse complement strand
TTCGTTACGAATTTGGCGAGAAATCCACCAAACGGCAGGGTGATAAAAGAAAAGCGTCTCAATAGCCGTTTGAATGAGGTTGACCAGATAGTCGTGCCGTCTAATGTGGGCGAGTTCGTGCGTGATAATCGCTTCCAGTATTGTGGGGCTTAGCCCTAGAAGAGCAGAGACAGGAAGTAAAATAACTCGACGCGCTAATCCAAAGGTCATAGGAACCTCTGCGATACCCGAAGCAAGCACCTCAACCCTACACGTGATACCGTGTTGACGGGCAAGCTCGTTTGCGCGGTCTCGTATCGAAGTCGAAACCTCCGTTGTCTTTAACTGTCCTAGACGATAGATGCCAACCCATCCGAAAAGTAGTCTTAGTGAAAGAAACGTCACGCCTATCCCCCATAGAAGCGTGAGGAGAGGTAAATAGGGAGTGAGAAGATGTATTAGGCTCACGCTGTTCGTTGTGGTAAGCGTCATGGTGGGGAGAGCGTTGGCTGAACTTATACCCTCCGAAGCCGTTAGGTAGCGGTACGTGCCGGCGGGTGCTATAGCGATAAGAAGTAGAGTAGCGCAAGAGGCGAGGTAACGTGCCTGCGCGGAACGCTTACGCATTAGCGCAAGACCAACTGCTAAGAGTCCTGCTATAAGTGCGCCCTGCCATAATAGATGCAGGAGCGTCCAAGCCAGTGTTCTAAGTGAGGGGTTCTCCCAAAGCCAGTTTTTCACGAATTGCCTCTTTCCATCTCATCCAACAAACGACGTATCTCCGCCATCTCTTGCGGTGATGCCTTATGTGAGTTTAGAGCGTGCATGACCAGTTGTTGCGCGGATCCGTTGAACATCTTGTTCACCAAATCGCCCACCATACGAGTCTGAGCAGTAGACTGCGGTTGTGTTGCCTGATAGACATGGGCACGTCCCATTTCGTTTCGCACAACTGTCCCCTTCTCCGTCATAATCTGCAACAGCTTCAACACGGTGGTATATCCCATCTCCCTATCTTGGTTTAGGTCTTCATAGACCTCACGCACAGTCGCTGAGCCGCGTTGCCATAAGACACGCAAAATGCTTAGCTCTGTGGGAGTGGGTTGTGGTAGCGGTTCCATAGTTGTCGCTCTTTTCCTTCACTGTAGGCTTCTACGCACATTATATACGAACGGTTTCGTAATTTCAAGGGCAATATACGAAATTTTTCGTATATTGCGAATTTTTTATTCTGTTGCCGTTTCTGCGAGGGTAATACGACCTCTCCTTCGCTAGGCTTACTGGGGTATGTATGGGAGAGGTTTGAGATATGGGGGGAGTTGCTTGCACCTGCCCTCATCCCGTCCTGCGGACACCCTTCTCCCAATTCTGGGAGAAGGGCTTGACCTATAGGCATATCTATATGGTGATTCGATTTTTTGAATACAGAAACCTTACATACCCCTGTGAACTTCGCAATCGGGGAGATTTAGAGGGGGTGAGCGATAATGATCGCGTTACGCCCCAATTCGATCTCTCGCTAAAGGGACAAAGTTAAGTAGCCTACCTCTCACAACTAAGAGAGGTGGGCTACTTAACGTTTATGCGCTTCTATCGCACGACGGGGCGAAAGTTGATACCTTGCTATATGCGCCTTAGTTCACGGTTAACTTCCCACTTCCTGAAGATACAAGATACAAAGCGTCTCCATCAAAGTAGGTATCTATGTTGTAGGTTCCCTTCGCGAGAGTCGTCGGTATCATATAGGAGAGGGTGGCGGTTCCTGAACCGTCTGTTACCGCAGTTCCCGCCGACACGCCATTTACCTTGAACCGTAGCGTCTTGCTAGAGAGGGGCGTGCTATTCGCAACGCAACGCAACACCGCTTTCAAAATGACGGTCGTACCCTGCCTACCCGCTGGATTAGAGACCGTGATTTTGGTTCGGGACTGCGTGACTACTAAAATCCCCGCGCCCGTCGAGGCATTGTAACTCTTGTCGCCAGCGAAGGCTATAGAGAACGTATTCGCGCCCAATGGGTTGCTTTCCGTTATCGTGTAGGGGATAGTCGCCGTGCCGTCCGCGCCCGTGACCACGATTCCTATCGCCGCGCCGTTAAGCGTTACCGTGAGAGTCTTATTGGGCTGGAAGGTGTTATCCGAGTTGCGTTTCAACCGAAAGACGAGGTTGACCGTCTGTCCGATTTGCGCTGTCGGACTACTCATAACAGGAGTCGTATCCGATTTCGTGATGGTTATCACACCTCTGCCCACGCTTCCCAACCACAACGGATTCCCTAAGTAGACCACCGCTACCGTGTGTATCCCGACGGGCAGCGTGTTGATAGGCGGTAGTTTCGATTTTCCGTCCGCCGCCGTGGCTAATGCGCCAATGTAGAATCCGTCTAAGAAGAAGTAGAGCGGTTGTTGGAGAGAGAGCATCCCTCGGTTTTTCAGATAGCCGGTGGGGTAGTATCTGGCTCCAACGGGGAGAGTGATAGACGTAGCGGAGGCGGCGGAGGCGCGTACAAAGGCGTTCATGCTGACGCTAAAGTTCGCGCCCGCAGAGACGAAGTTCTGCCCCGTCAAGCCCTGCACCTGAGTCGGCATCGGGTTATCGACACTGTTTCCATCGCCCAACTGCCCAGAAGAGTCGTCGCCCCACGCCCAAACGCTACCGTCTACCGCAACAGCGAGAACATGAGAGGAGCCAGCGGAAACCTGCTGAACGCCGCCAATACTGAATAGGGCTGTGGGGATAGGATTGTTCGTGGTGGTTCCGTCGCCGAGCTGTCCGTGTGCGTTGTTTCCCCACGACCAGAGACTGCCATCTGCAATAACGGCGAGAGAGAAGTTGTCGCCAGCAGCAACCTGAACGGCGTTGGTTAGCCCCGTGACGGCGACAGGGGAGGTCTGGTCGGCGGTAGTTCCATCTCCTAGTTGCCCGTCCAAATTGCTTCCCCACGCCCATACCGTTCCATCCGACTTGAGGGCGAGGGCGTATCCGTCTCCCGTAGCAATCTGAACGATACCCGCCAACCCCGTGACCTGCACAGGCGCGTTCTGGTTAGCGGTCTGCCCGTTGCCGAGTTGTCCGTTCGCGCCCAACCCCCACGCCCACACGGTTCCGTCTGTCTTGAGCGCGACGGTGAAGCCGCCTCCCGCGCAGACCTGCGCGACGTTCGCGAGTATGTTGACGGGAGCATTGCGCGACGTGTTATCGCCCGCGCCTAACTGCCCGAAACTGTTATCGCCCCATGCCCAGAGCGTTCCATCCGTGGCGAGAGCGAGGGAGTGCGCGATGCCATTTTGAGATTGGACGTAGCCCCAACTACTCGGCGCCGCTCTTACAGTGTCGGCAGAGTATGTGAGACGGGTTTTATTGCCTCCGTCCGCGTCCATAACCCACATATCACCGCCAGCGTGATTGGAGTGACCACGACTCGAAAACCATGTAATTTTGCGACCATCCGGCGACCAAGTAACCCCGCCAGAATCTTCATGACCATCATCATTTGTGAGGTTCAGTAAATTAGTTCCATCAGCATTGACCGTATAAACATCCCAAGTGCCTGTATAACCCCCAAAGGCGAATCGCTTTGTATCAGGAGATTGTCGTGTCCAGATTATTGAGGAAAAAGAGATACCACTGACACTACCTTTCGAACCGTCTGTGTTCCAAATCAATATTTGATGTGGCGCAGGCTGTCCATCCTGCAAAGATCCAAATAGCGACTTACCATCGGAAGACCAATCAAAAACGATGTCGGGTTGATCATTACTCGCACTCGGATCCAAGCGATGCTCATTCGTTCCATCGGTATTGATAATGTACGCATGGGAAAAACCATCTCGCGGACGTTGAGAGGTAAAAGCGATTTCTCTGCTATCCGGTGACCAAACAGGAGGACCCGGGTATACTTGACCGTTGGTAGTTATTTGCCGAACANCGCCATTGACATCACAAACATGGATTTGAAACGCACCGCTACGGTCACTCACGAAGGCTATTAGGTCTCCCGCTTTGTTTATTATGGGGGTGCTATTATTACTGTTGTCAAAAGTAATTTGCCTGACATCGCCTCCATCTGGTCTCATCGAATAGCATTGAGACTTCCCCGAAACATTTGACGAATAGAAAACCCTCCCTTCGCTACGCCCAATCCTTCCCCAACTTCTAGAGCTATACGATATGGCGTTATTACTGTTGCTAAAAGCGACGCGGTTTTGGTTACTCCCATCCGCATTTGTAACGTAAATATCCGTTCCTCCTGCTTGGTTTGCAGGAGAGTGGTCACGGCTGGAGCAGTATGCAATTTTGCTTCCATCTGGAGACCAAGTAACGCCATACTGGTTTTCGGGCTTGCTAGTCAATTGCTTTAGGTTGCTACCATCTACGTTGACCGTGAACAGTTCCCAGTCGCCATAAGTATTCAAACAGCCTGTCAGGGCTATACGGCTTCCGTCTGGCGAAAACGTTGCATCATTTGCGGCGATACCTCCCCAGTTAAACTTCACATCACTTGAGCCATCCACACTCCAAATATGCACTTCATGATTGGGAGTGCCAACTATTCCAATGAGATGCGTCCCATCCGGAGACCAGCAACCGCCTTGAATACCGCTATCATCTTCAGGAGTGATTAGTTGTTCATTAGTTCCGTCAGTATTCATAACGTAAGCATGACGCGCACGGTTGAACGCGATGCGCTTACCATCAGGAGACCAAACAGGGTCAGTGCCGCCATTTGTAGTAATTTGCTTAATGTTGTCTCCATTCGGAGAACAACTGTATATTTGAGCAGTGCCGGTACGGTCACTATAGAACGCAATTTTGTCACCAGTACGGTTAAGTGAAGGCTGAACGTCGTTGCTATTATCAAACAACAGTTGCCTAACATCACTACCATCTGGTCTCATAGAATAGCATTGAGACTTCCCCGTAGCATTTAACGAATAGAAAATCCTCTCTTCGCCACCTGCATTGCTTACACTGCGAACCGCGCCCGTAGCAATCTGCACGATACCTTTTAACCCCGCAAGCGTCACGGGCTTCGTTCGGTTCGTGTTCGTGCCGTCGCCTAGTTGCCCGTAGGCGTTCGCGCCCCACGCCAACACCTTGCCGCCGCTCGTAAGCGCGATAGCATGGCTCGATCCCGCTACCACCGACACGACATCTTTCGGGAGTCCTGTGAGGGGGATAGGCTTGTTTCGCGAGGTTGTGGTTCCATCGAGTAGTTGCCCGAAGGCGTTATCTCCCCATATCCAGCCGGGGTTTATCTGCGCGTAGGCGGTTGCGCCCTGTAGCGCGAAGGCGAAGACAAGAGCGAGAAGAGTTAGGACAGCGGACGCGGGACGAGAGCGAAATTTCATTATTGGAGGCTCCTTTGGGCGGGAGAGAGCAGACGTGACTGCTCTTGCAGTGTATTACATCAATTATACAGTGTTACCCCCCCCCGTCTGTCAACAATTTGTCTGTGTTTTTTGGGGGAATCGCTAGGTATTTAGGCATTCTAACCTTCTTTATTCCTCTAGTGCAGATGGCTCTCCACCCACCCTCTCTAAACCTCCCCCCTTCGCAAGCGGGGAGACTAGGATACTCCCGTTCTCTGAGGGCTTGTGCGAAACAGTAAAGCCTTCCGCCATCTTCCCCTTGTGAAGGGGCAAGGGTTGGGATGGGGTGGGCGTGTGCGAAGCGCGGAAGGCTTATCGCACTGACCCAGCCACCCCCTCTAAATCTCCCCCTTCACAAAGCTCATTGGGGTATGTATGACTTCTGTACCTAAAAATATGTATCGCAATACAGAACTGCTTATAGGTCAAGCCTTTCTCCCGAATCGGGAGAAAGGTGTCCGCAGGACGGAATGAGGGACGGTACAGGTAAGCCTCCCTATCTCAAAACCACCAATACATACCCCAATGAAGCCCCTCACAAAAGGGAGACTTGCAATGCTCCGTTTTCCGCCAACTTTTGAGGAGTGTGGAAGCCTTCTGACATCGGCATTCGCCTCTCTCCGTTTCGGGGAGAGGTTGGAGAGGGGTTGCATTCGTCCTTCCCCTTGTGAAGGGTAAGGGTTGGGAGGGCGTACACGTAGAACACACAATCGCCTCCCAACTCCCAGATTTTCCATTTCAATACCGCGAATTTGCCCCTTGACATTTCACCTTGCACAAGTTATAATTTAACCAAGTTCAAAAAATACTGTGCATAAGGTAAAATCATGAGCCGTAACGTCAATCGTCCGTTTAGCCCATCTGTTGAAGACTACGTGAAGGTCATCTATAAGCTCCAGCAGAGTGGAGAGAGCGTCTCTACAAATGCCGTCTCGCGCAGGATGAAAACCACTCCCGCGGCGGCATCTAAGATGTTCAAAGTCTTAGCAGATATGAAGCTCATCGAACACACACCCTACTACGGCGCAAAACTGACTCTGCCCGGAGAGAAGGTCGCGCTAGAAGTGATACGCCACCACCGCCTTCTTGAGCTTTACCTTCATCAGGCACTGGGCTATGGTTGGGATGAGGTAGACGCAGAAGCCGAGAAGTTGGAGCATCATATATCTGAAGAGTTTGAAGACCGTATCGATCAGATGCTCGACTACCCCAAACTAGACCCGCACGGCGACCCTATTCCCACACGGGAAGGCACAATAGAGCCTCTACGAGGAACCTCTCTTGTAGACTCCGAGGCGGGGGAGACTGTTACTGTCCTAAGAGTTCAAGACGATGATCCTTCCGCACTGCGCTTTCTTGCAAAAATGGGTGTTCGTCTCAACGGGCAGATTAGAGTCGTGGACAAACAGCCTTTCAATGGACCGCTCACGCTACAGATTGCAGAGAGCGAACACACATTGGGGCGTGAACTTGCAGGGCAGATTTTTGTAGAGAGCTATTCCGAACAGGAAATAGCAGTAGGAGGCGAGACATGGAAGTAACTAAACCACAATCTAATGAGCAGGTCTCTCTCTCAGAGGCGTACCGTACTGTACCGATTCCGCAAGGCGCAAGCTGGTTCCGCCGTATGCTGGCGTTCGCAGGACCCGGCTTTATGGTCAGCGTAGGGTATATGGATCCTGGAAACTGGGCGACAGACCTACAGGGCGGCTCCAAGTTTGGCTACACTCTGATATGGGTCATTATGATTTCCAACCTCATGGCGATATTTTTACAGACGCTATGCGCCCGACTGGGGCTGGTAACGGGTAAAGACCTCGCACAAGCCTGTCGAGACTACTACTGCAAGCCGGTCGCGGTTGCGCTTTGGCTCACCTGTGAAGTTGCTATTATCGCGTGTGACCTTGCAGAGGTGATAGGTTCGGCAGTCGCGCTCAAACTTCTCTTCCAGATACCGCTCGTTTGGGGTGTAATCATAACGAGCCTAGACGTTCTCATTCTCTTGGGGCTAATGCGCTACGGCTTTCGGAAACTGGAAGCAGTAGTCGTTTCGTTGGTATTTACAGTAGCCGCCTGTTTCGTAATGAATATCTGGCTTGCACGTCCTGAATGGGGAGGGGTGTTATTAGGCTTTCGCCCGATTTTGCCAAATGCGGAGGCACTCTATATCTCACTGGGCATACTTGGTGCGACGGTCATGCCACACAATCTCTACCTACACTCCTCCATCGTGCAGACCCGCGATACGGCTAAAGAGGGTATGGGATTGAAGCAAGCCATTCGTTGGAATACGTTTGATACGGTGTTCGCGCTAGGGGCAGCATTCTTCGTCAATGCCGCGATACTTGTTCTGGCAGGCTCCGCGTTCCACAGAGGCGGGGTAGAGGTTACAGAGTTGGAGCAAGCACATCAGATGCTCACGCCTCTATTGGGAGGTGCGTCAGCGACCGCTTTCGCGATAGCACTACTCGCCTCCGGTCAGTCTTCCACAATTACGGGAACATTGGCAGGGCAGATTGTGATGGAGGGTTTCTTGCGGGTGAAGGTCGCTCCTTGGTTGCGCCGCGCCGTTACACGCGGAATAGCAATCGTTCCAGCACTCGTTCTAATAACGGCGAAGGGCGGCAGCGGTACGGTAGACCTGCTCGTGCTTTCACAGGTCGTGCTCTCTATGCAGCTCTCATTTGCTACCTTCCCGCTCGTAATGTTTACGTCGGACAAAAGCAAAATGGGTGAACACGCGAATCCGTTCTGGGCGAAAATCACAGGTTATGCTATCTGCTTCGCCATTGCACTCCTCAATATGTACCTACTAAATCAGTTGATAGGGGGCTTGTGGTTAGGGGTGGCGGTAAGTGTTGTCATACTCTTTGCAGGGTGGGTAAAGTGGGGCTATCGAGGGAAGTGATACATATTATCCTCTGTTAAAGACCAGTTGGTATGCGTCCTCTTTTGTCAGTGAGGCTAAGGAGTAGTAAAGAGAGGTCGAGAGTACCTGTACTCTTGCCATCCCGCACAATCACAAAACAGCCGAAAGAGGGTAGTCTCACTGTCCGCGTAGACTCCTGTATGAACCTGTATACCCACACGGTGACTCTTGTGTTGGCATTCCCACTGGTTCTAACAGGTGAACTTTACCTCTACCCTCTCTCGGTGTATGGTTTAGGCTACTTCGGGGGTGGTAATCACGATGCTCTCAATGCTGTCCCTTTCACGGAGTTTGAGAACGTTCTCTAGCCCTTCTATAACTCGCCCAAAGACCGCGTACTGCATATCCAAGAAGTCGGCACGTGCCAAGGTGATGTAGAACTGGCAAGAGGCACTATTGGGGTCTGTAGACCGCGCCATTGCAACTCCGCCTGCTTCTCCGTGCTTGAGTTTGGGGGTCACTTCGAGAGGGATAGTACGTTTCCGTCCAGTCTGAGGGTCTTTGTAGTCACCCGCCCCCGTACCTGTAGGGTCTCCACCCTGTATCACAAAGTCTTTCACGTAGCGGTGGAAGGTCAGTCCGTTGTAGTGCCCGGTCTCCGCAATAGCGATGAAGTTTCCTGCGGTGATAGGGGCGAGGTCTTCATAAAGCTCAAACTTAACGGTTCCTTTGGTGGTTTCCATTACAGCAACACGATTTGCCATGAGGTTATTTATCCTTTCGAGGAGTGTAATCGTAAGAAGGTAGGGTGTGCGTGACGCATCCCCTGCTCGTTCATTGTACCCTTATTCCCTCCTATTCCCCACTCTATCTCTCGTGCCATTGGAAACTTTCGGAACCTTCTTCAAGAGGGCATTCGATACTGTGGGGTGTGGGGGGGGGGCGGCAGGCGCGG
>JAPLCR010000679.1 GCA_026392135.1 Armatimonadota bacterium | reverse complement strand
GGAACACGGGTGAGGTAGAGGCTCTAAACTTTTTGCGCTATCTGCGTAGCATTGGGTATGAGGTGCGTAACCAAAATACGAATAAGCAGATTAAACACGACGAATACCTGATTCCCTACGCCTTTCCCACACTAACGCCCCGAAGTCTGCAACTCAGAAAGAGGCTATAATGAGCGAGTTGCACCTCAGAGTATATGCGAACCGTAGCGAACTTGTTCAACCGAATGGGAAATCGGAGGTTTTTCTTGAAGGCGCAACCAGTGTTGAGGCGAAGGAGCGTTACGCTCACATCGTCAAAAGCCTACAAAATAGCTTTCTGCGTCAACAGATTGAGTTGTGCCGTGATAAGCCCCATGAATGCGAACTCTCTGTCTTAACCGCGTTACAGCGGCGACTGCTTGACGCTATTGTAGGCGCTATGACCAGTGAAGCTGGGCGTGCGCTTATTGGTCTGACTATTCTGCAACTAACCATCAAAGCCATCTGTCCGGAGCAAAGCGTCCGACTGCATAAAGGGGGGAGTAGCGCGAAAGATTTTTCATGGCGAGACGGCGTTTCAATGCGTTCTCTCGACAATCGCTATATCACCCCCGCCCTCCGTGAATATGGGTTGCTGAAACTCAACAGAGACGGTTTTATGATGACCCGCTCACTCGCCGAAAACTACCCCTATTCAAAAGTGTATAAAGCCTACATTAAAGGAGCGCGTGCAGAATGGGCTATGATAGTTGAAGCGATTGACGCGAATGAAATTCACGCGAAAGCCGCGCTACAGTATGTTATATCTCAACTCCTAAACGGCGCTGAGGAGTTCAAAAATCTTGCCCGTCAAACGCTCGAGGTGCTTCTCTTAAAACAAAACGCTGGCGGGTTCAACGACAGAAGTGTTGTGTTGAGGTTGCTATCAGAACATATTCGCGTTTCGGACTATGCGGCTCGGATTATGGAGATTGGGATGCACGCATTGATACAGGCTATGCAGGAGGCTTCCGTTTTAGGTAACGCTACAGTCAAGCCCTTATCGCAAATGCGTTCGGCGAACAAAAAGCATGGCAATATCGGCGACGTTGAGATACTAGAGAGTGGACAAATCGTAGAAGCATGGGACGCGAAATACGGCAAACCCTACTTGCGTGACGAACTAGAAGAACTCAATGACAAACTCGTTGAGCATCCGAATATAAACGTCGCAGGGTTTGTAACAAGCGAAGCACCTGAGCGACAAGAGGAACTCGAAACTCGCCTATTCGATATTGAGCAATCACACGGTATCAAAATACAAATAATGCGTCTGGATGATTGGGTGGACGCGCTATTTGAGCGTTCATTAGACGCTGGCGCGTCGGAGGAAGAGTTGGCGACACTCTGGGTAACTGCTTATACGGAATCGTTAGCCCAACATCGCCCTGATATTGCGCCCATTGATGAGCCATGTTATCAGTGGCTCAACTCCTTGAAAAGCCTTTTGGAGACTAATACGGGCGACAAAATTACGCCTTAGTATGCTTACAGAGGCAGACTTATGTGCCTACCCTTTCCTTATTACGCGTTATCTCTCTTGTGTGGACGAACACTCAGGTTCGCCCACACCTTACAAACTACCGTGAAGAGCTACCTATTTCCAGAACAGAGAAGGAGGCAAAGGGCGCAAAGAAGCTACCAAACAAAAAGACAGTAAAATAAACAGATAACTTTCTCCCTCTGGTTACGTCTATCATAGCGTAATGAAGTAACCGATTGCTTTTAAGGAAAACGGAAAGTGTTACTGCAAACCGACGAGCGAGAGCTTATCCGAAGGTGCCAACTAGGAGATAGAGAGGCGTTTGGCGTTCTATTTGACCGCTATGAACGCCCTGTATACCGCTACGCCTACCATATACTTGGCGATCCTGACGAAGCGGATGACATAAAACAAGATACATTCGTGAAAGCCTATCGCACTCTACCAGGCTTTCGTGGTGAGTGTAGCCTGCTGACGTGGCTTCTCAAAATTGCAGGAAACCTCTGTCGAGACAAAATCAAGTCCCGCGCACGACGCAGTGAGGTAGGACTTGTTCCCGAGATCGAAGCCACTCTTTTCGACAATGGCTCGTATGGAGCCGACCCAGCTATTGAGGTAGAACGTAGAGAGATGACCACTACGGTTCATCGCGTGTTAAGCGGTTTGCCCCAACCGCAACGTGAACTGATAGTACTTCGCGACCTACAAGGTCTGAGCTATCAAGAGATAGCACAGGTTCTGAACTGCTCCGTCGCAAGTGTCAAGTTACGCCTCTTCCGCGCTCGACGTGGGTTCAAAGATCGTTTTGTATCACTAACAAACACAAGGTGAAACCGCCATGTTCCCCCTATTCAAACGACAATGCAAGCGTGTACAACCCGACTTATGGGACTATATAGCGGAAAGACTCCCTGAAGGGACGCTAGAGATAATAGAACGTCACCTGCTTACCTGCAAGAGTTGCCGCACAGAGGCAGATGCCCTGCGACGTACTCAGAATATGTTGCTCGAAGTCCGCCTTGAGGAGCCTCCTACCCCAAAGCAGGGCTGGAACGACCTACAAGCCCGACTAGAGCAGGATGCTGGAGCGCTTTTGACCTATGCGCCACCTTTCATGGCTACTGAAAATCGTACTCGTACCATTGTGCGCTGGATGCCCAATTTCGCGATGGTCGGCAGTTGCATTATGCTGTTTTGTTGCGCTGGCTTGACCTACCGTACCCTGAGCCTACAGCAAAATATGGCACGTATTGCCAATGCTCCAGACACAAATCAAGGAGCATCTATCGTTACTTTGCCCGAACACAAGCGTAACAGTCCAGTGAAGCCTTCGCCCAATCCTACCTTGGTCTCTGCGGGAAGCAAAAGCCTCTCACCAAAACGTCAAGGAGCGGTAGTGCCTGATTCCGATAGCACTAACAAACCTGTTTCTGACCCTGATGATGGTACTATCCATCTGGTTCCTGCGGGATACCTCTCCAACCCTGAGATTAACGACCCCGCACCCAAGCCCTCCATGTTGCAATATACAGACCATAAGTTGCAGGGTGCAGAGCGTCCCAAATCGGGGCAATCCGAAAAAGAGTATATTATGGGAACGCTCACTCCAACCAGTCGCGATGGCGACTCTGCATACTAAAAGGTTATTAAGGCATCTATATGAAACCCTGTACTAGCCCATTGCCCTCACTGCGCTCTCTCCTCTGGAGAGGGCGCGTTCTCTTACTAACGACTCTCGGTATCGTGAGCCTATGGGGAGAGCCCACCCTCGTGTGCGCTCAAGCAAAAGCTCCTGCACAAGCACCTGCTCCCGCAGTCGTACAGCCCCCGAATACTCTCCTACTGCTTCAGCAGATAGAAGAGGGTCTCGCAATGATAGTAAAAGAGGTGAACCGCTCTGTAGTCACCATAGAGGGGAGGTCGATGCGTAAACTAGAGTCAGGGCAGACGACTGCGGGTATCGCCGTTCTCAGAAGCGAAGAGGGTTTCCAGAAGGATAGACCAAAACCCAATGAGGAGAAAAGTCGCCCTGACACGGAACTTTTACAGTTTCTAGGGACGGGGATTGGAGGTTCGTCTGCGGGGAGCGGCTTTATGATAGAGAGCGGATACATCGTAACAACCTCTGAAGTTGCGAACAGAATTAAAGAGCCTGTTGTGGTGTTGGCAGGTGGTGAGCGCGTACCAGCAGTACTGGTGAAAGCCGACAAAGAATCGAACATCGCACTCCTCAAACTCTCTCGCCTTCCTGACGGCGGGGGGCTGAAATGGGGTGATTCAGACAAAGTACAGCCCGGATACTTCGCGATAACGCTTGGAAACCAAGGTGGGTTTGCAAACTCTATCTCGCTTGGTTTGATTGCAGGCAGGGGGCGTAATGGGAAATCAGGAGAGATACGCTATAACGACCTCATTCAGTTTCAAGGAATTGTTGGCAAAGGAGGAAGTGGTAGCCCTCTCATTAACGCGCATGGAGAGGTGATTGGGATGGTTGTCGCGACTCCTTCGATACAGCTCCTGATACAAGAAGAACAGAAGGGGGAGGAGAAGCGAGGCTTTTCCACTATCGCTACTGGGTTTTCCAATGTAGGGTTCGCTATTCCCTCTAACGATATTCGGCGAGTTGTTGATTTACTCAAAAAGAAGAGCTATATTGCGAAGATGGGTTGGTTAGGAGTAAACCTTCTGACAGGGATGGAGGAGATTCTCAAACAGCCTGCTAAAATTACTGGCATCTACTCTGGAGGACCTGCCGACAGGGCTGGGCTACGCTTCGGCGATGTCATTACGATGGTCAACGGGGTGAAGGTGAGCAATACTAGCGAACTGAGAGCACAACTGCGAAAACTGGGGGCTGGGGAGGCACTCCGTATCACACTTTTGCGCGAGGGGAAAATCCTCACGCTTACCGCAACCATTGAGCCGCGCCCAGATGATGGGGAGATTTTGCGAATGAGAGTGATTACAGAGCCTGACGCTGGTAACTGATTTTGGGTCAAGGGTACTACGAGATGTTTCTCCCTCCTCAACCCTCATCCAGTGCTAACATCAGCATACCCGGTAAATAGTCTTGTGTAGTAGGAACAACTAGCTTTGAGAACGCATCGACTACGTTATGAATTCGCTCTGACCCCTGCAACACGCAATCTAGCTTTTCGATGATAGGCGCAACTTCGGTCACGCCACTTTCAAGCCAGAAGTTCAAGTACCTGAGCGCACCCTCCGTATTGGCTTGAATCGCAAATAGAGGATTGAATATCTTGTGCCTGAGTGTTCCCGTTGCCTGAAAAATAGTGTCTACTTTCGCCATATTGATCCGCTCTGCTTCAAGGGCTTGATTGCGTAGTGCTTCGCAGTGTAGTTGTGCCGTGGTTTCGACAAGATGTTTGGCGATCTCCTGCACATACGTTTCGTTCTCTGCCAACTCCTGTTGTGCTTTTTGAACGAGGTCAATCCTATTCAGATACTGCCCCCCCCTCTGAATGCGACGCACTAGCCCAGAGACAGCACTTCCTCGCACATACACGTCCTCTACATCGTCCATATCGTCCTCATAAGTCTCTGCAAGCATAATAAAATAGGGCGTGCGTGGGCTAATTGAGGCGCGTAGCGCAGAAACTTCTTTGTGTTGCTGTCGATAAAAGGCAACATCCACCAAGACAATCGCAGGCTTTTCTGAAGCCAGTACCTTTCGTGCTTCGGTAAGATTCTGTGCTTCGCTCGTAAGCCAGCCTTGCTCTTGTAGTGCCGCTACGACCTCGTCACTAGGATTTGCCGTTACTAATAAAACTCCGTTGATGGAGGACTGACTCATGATGAATTCTCGCCTGACTAGGGAATACTGTTCTTACCATTATTGACAGGTTGACCTCAAATCCCTATAGCAAACTTACCTGCTTACCGCTCACGAGGGGCAGACGAAGTAGAAGGGGCAACGCGGGCATACTCGGTCATCGGGGTTGGGCGCGTAGTTTTCCGCTCGCAACTCCTGCAAAGCGTCGTCGTATTTTTCGATGCGTTTCACCTCAAATCGCGCTTTCTCGGGAACCAGTGCCTCCGCATTCGCAGAAGGATAGACAAGACTCACCTCAATTTTCTTGTCGGGGTACTGAATTTGAGCGGCGCGGCGCAGAAGGGCGAGTTCAGGGGCGCGGTGATCTTCGTCGCCCGGCTGACTGCGCTTCTGTTTCATGAGGCGGATGGTGTTTCCGGTTCGCCGTACATCCTCGCAAAAGACGCGGATGCGCCCATGCTCTAATTCCGCGGTAAACTCTTGCGCGTAGGTTCGCGCTTGCGGTTCGTTCAGAAACTGATGTATCCCCGCAAGATAGAGCGTCGCCTCCTCCCGATAAGCGGGTAACTGCGGATGCTCTTCAAGGGTACTTTTCTCTCTCCACAATGCCTCCCAACGCTCTATTACGGTAGGGAAGTCAGGTAGGCTCTCCTCCTGCTTCATCCACTTCCCAACCTCGGTAAGGCTCTCTTGATAGGCACGATAGGGAGTCATTTCGTAGGAGGTAGGTAGTTGGAGAACCCGCTGATAGTAGTAGCGGCGTGGGCAGGACTGATACTGCTCTAGCGCGTAGAGAGAGAGGTCAGGCTTTGCCTCTGGTAGAGGCGCGGGGTTGAGTTCTGCGCGAGCCGCTTCGGGAGTAAGGCTTTGCCACGTCACACGTTCCGCATCAACCTGCTGGAGAAGCGGCGCAATACCTTGTAGGAGGGGGGCAGGTTGTGTCGCCTTACCCTGCCGTTCAGCGGGATAGGATAGATAGAGATGGTCTTTGGCACGGGAGAGCGCAACAAAGAAGAGGCACTTATCCCCATCCTCGTCGTCACCAACACTCTCGCCGTTTGCATTCGTCATGGGGGGGAGTTTCGCCATGCTTCCGTGTTTTTGGGGCGGAAACTGACCTTTTATCAGATTGGGCAGGTAGACAATCGGAAACTCTAATCCTTTTGACGTGTGAATGGTCATCAAGCGCACACCGTCAAGGGCTTCTATTTCCATCGCTGTTGGTACTGATCTCTCCTCTCCAATTTGGATGAGGTAGCGCAGGTAGCGAAGGAAGTCCTTGTAAGGGGAGTTGGTCTCTTCGGGCAGTTTACGCGTGAGGCTTCGGGCAAAATCGAGTAGTTGATAGAGCGCAAGCAGTCTTTTTTGTGCGATGAACGTCTTCTCTGCAAGAAGGGGATTCAGGTAGCCGCTCGTCTCGAACAGGTAGCGTGTCCAGAAAAGCCAAGCACTCTTTTGAAACAGCAGAGGCTCGATGTGCGCCCATAGCTTTGTAAGTCCCTGCCGCCCTGCCTCCGAGAGTTCGCAAGCGTTGATGGCATCCTCTAGCGCAAAGGGAAACGCCTTCCCCTCCTTTTGAGCGTACTGAAGCACCGCCTTTATGTCGTCTTGCGGAACGGCGTATTCGGGGAGCTGTCCGACACAGATGAGGGCAGAGCCATGTGGTTCACCCACAAAGGAGAGCAGTGCCAGTAGCTCCTTGATTTCTGCACGCTCGAACAGTCCGCCAGTATGTAGAACAGGCACGCCGCGCTCTTCCAGAGACTGTGCGAGGTCGCCCGCGCTACGGTTCGTGCGACAGAGTATCGCCTGTTCGCGGTAGCCTACGCCCCGCTCTTTCCAGCTCTGAATCTGCTCTACAAGGTTGTCGACCTGCGCCTGCTCACTATCCGCAACCGCGAAGGTTATGGCAGGGGTAATACGAGTACCGCGCTGTGCCTCCCAGTGGGTCTCCTCTCGCCCCTCCTCCGTCATCTGTGTTGCCACGCCGCTAAAGAGGTTTACAAGGCTCTCCGTTGAGCGGTAGTTTACGTCAAGGCGAAGCCTTTGACCGCCGGGAAAGTCACGCTCAAACTGTTGGATGTTGGCGGGAGAGGCTCCCCGAAAGCGGTAGATGGCTTGCCGCACATCGCCTACTGCCCAGAAACCACGCCCCTCTCCTGCCATCCGCCTAAGTAGCTGAGCACTTGCCCGATTGATGTCTTGGTACTCATCGGCGAGGAGGTGCGGGTACTGCTTCTGCCAACGTGCCTGCACGTCAGGACAAGCGTCCATCAACTCTACTGAACGCATAATGAGGTCGCCAAAGTCGAATAAGCCCTCTTCCGCCAAAATCTCTTGGTACACACGGTAGAACTCCGCCACTTCCAGCGATTTACGGGCTGAAATCTCCTCTTCAGGAGTAGATGCGTTGGCTAGATGGCGTTTTGCTGAGAGGAGGTAGTCTTGCGGGGTTTGGAGTTCGTCCTTCGCCCGTGAGATACAGCGAAGAATGTCGGGGAAGGGAAGAGTCGGCTGATGCAGGTAGCGGTACTCCTTGAGTGAGAGGCGGTCAAGGTTACGCTCTAGGAGCAGTACTGCATCGGCGAGTTCCACGAGTTGAGGTTGGAGGGGCAGACCGATATTTTGCCCCTCTTTTTTGAGTAGTTCCATTCCAAACGAGTGAAACGTGCCTATCCAGACGCGCTCAGCGGGGAGTCCTACCGCACCGCGCAGGCGGACGCGCATCTCTTCTGCGGCTTTGTTCGAGAAGGTGAGGGCGAGAATATTTTCAGGAGGGACGGCGCGTTCTACTAAAAGGTGGTAGAGGCGTGAGGTGAGAGTGCGCGTTTTGCCTGTTCCGGGTCCTGCTTCTACTAGCAGGGGACACTCTACACTTTCGGCGGCGCGTTGTTGGCTTGCATCGAGGGGGAACTTGGCGGACTTTGTTTCGACCCCCTCCCTGCTCAGTTCACTAAAAGGTGGCGTAGGTAGCAGAACGGAGTGAAGGAGTTGCAGACTGACGATAGACTGCGGTAGCCCCGCCTGTTTCGCTATCGCATTGGCACTCCACCCCTGCGCTATCAGCTCTCGCAGAATGGGCGACGGCAATAGCAGTTCATACGCGAACTGGTTCGCCTCTCGTTCACGGCGTTCGGTTGGGCTATAACCTACGGCTCTCTGTCCGTTTTCGAGGATGGCTTCGAGGGTGTCTTCGGTAAGGCAGAGGTCGGTGGAGAGGTCGGGATGTAGCCAGTAGTGTGCGAACTCGTGTGCGAGTATCAGTCTTCTGCGCTCTGGGGAGAGGTTCGCGGAGTGCCATATCATCTCCTTGTCTCGGTCAAGAACAGCGTGCGCTCCAGAGAGGAGGTTGTCGTTAGGGGAGACGGCGATACAGCTCATGCCTGTTTCTTTTTCGGCGGCTACTATCAGTGCGTCCGCTGAGGGCAGGCGCACACCCGCCTCCGAAACTTGTT
>JAPLCR010000201.1 GCA_026392135.1 Armatimonadota bacterium | reverse complement strand
GAAAGGGCTGTTTGCCATAGGAACTGTTGCCGATACTCCTATGCCTATCATCGCAAAAAACAGTTTTCGCAATGTCCCTACAGAGATGCGTATTATGGGACCATGGGCACCTGCCGCACCCGCCACCAGTTATCCAGAGACGTTTTTCTTCGCGCCGCCTGGCTGGAAGCCTCCGCAAAACACAGCGCCCCTAACGAAGGAGAGAGCAAGCCGATGATGAACTATATTGCGCGTCGCCTGCTCTTCGCAATTCCGACACTTATCGCCATCTCAATACTTTCGTTCGTCATTATCCAACTCCCCCCCGGCGACTACCTCGACCAGAAAATCGCGCAGTTGGAGCAGCAGTACGGTGACTCTAGCTCAATGGCGCAAGCCGACCAACTCCGCAAGCACTACGGGCTAGACAAGCCTCTGCCCGTGCGCTATGTCAAGTGGGTATCGGGGTTTGTGCATGGCGATTTCGGCGAATCGTTCCGCTACGAAAAACCCGTAAACGAACTTATCTGGGAGCGGCTGGCATATACTCTCATGCTCTCAATAGGCTCGCTGTTCTTCACCTACATGATGGCGATACCTATAGGGATCTATTCAGCGAGTCATAAGTACGACTGGAAGGACAACACGCTCACCTTCCTCGCCTTCTTCGGAATGTCGCTACCCGGCTTCCTTATCGCCCTTCTGATTATCGTCGCCGTCTATAAGATAATGGGGGTTCCGCTCTTCGGGCTATTCTCACCCTTCTACATGAATCAGGGGGCGTGGTCGTGGGGGAAACTCATGGACTTGATAAACCACCTCTGGGTTCCCCTACTGGTCATCTCTGTAAACGGCACGGCGGCACTCGTGCGCGTTATGCGCGGGAACCTACTGGACGTTCTTGGTGAGCCGTTTGTCCGCACAGCACGGGCGAAGGGCTTGAAAGAGAGCGTTGTGCTTATCAAACACGCCTCTCGTATCGCCATAAACCCGCTTATCAGTATGCTGGGGATGAGCCTACCCGATATTCTGTCGGGTACGACCATCGTCTCCATCGTTCTGAATCTGCCGACGGTAGGTCCTCTCCTGCTTCAAGCCCTTCAGGATGAAGATATGTATCTGGCGGGAACTATCATCGTCTTTATGAGTATGCTACTTATTATCGGAAACCTGCTTGCGGACATCGCGCTTGCATGGGTAGATCCAAGGATTCGCTATGAGTGAGATTTCAAAAGAACAGACAACCCCAGAATCGCCCCTGCCCTTACTGGATGACGAGCAGGAGGCAGATTTAGGTCGCCTCAGCTATCGTCAGTTGGTGTGGCGCAAGTTTCGCAAGAGCAGACTGGCAGTGATTGGCGGAGTGATTTTGGTGGTGTTCTACACGCTCGCCATCTTCGCCGAGATGATGGCGGGCGTGAAGGTCAATGCCAAGGCCATGCGTGCCGCGGCGCTGGAGGGCTTCTCCACCGCCACCGACCTCGCCGACTGGCTGGTGCGCGAAGCGGGCCTGCCCTTCCGCGAAGCCCACCACGTCACCGGCCGCGCCGTCGCCATGGCCGAGGCGCAGAAG
>JAPLCR010000257.1 GCA_026392135.1 Armatimonadota bacterium | reverse complement strand
CGTTGGCGAGGTCAAGTTCTACACGCTCCACACGCCAGGGAGCCTCAAGACCTAGAATTTGGCGGTATAGTTCCGTATCTTGCATCATCCCAAAGTATGGCATATTTCATGGGGAACCCACTAACTTCCCCATAGACCCGATTTTAACTAGAGAGAGTCCCTTAACGCATAAAGATTTACTGCTAACCGTATCCATGACTGTTTATCAGGGTCTTTACACAAGGAGAAAACCCCCTGGGCTAACTCAAATCACTGGAACGGATGCAACTCTGCAAACCACGTTGGAGCGTTTGTTGCGGGCGCAATGATTTGAGCGCTCCACTCTTCCCACAAAGGAACGCCTGAGCAAGACAGTCTTCTCGGCAGAATGTAGCCACATCGAGTCCCGTTTACAAAAGAAAAGAGCCAGTACAGACAATCCAGAACCTCCTTCGCCTCTTTGGAGCTAAAGAGGTTATTGTCCTTACGACGCAATATTCCGATATGCGTAATAGCAAAACCGTTTGTTGTTCTGGCTGCCTCCAAGAGTTTCTTAGTACTTGGGAGTTGGTCGAGGGTGACGTGCCATTTGTCGAACTCAAACTCAACGCGTCCCATCCTAGAGGCAAGCAAATCGCCCTGTTTGCGTCTAATGACATTCCCAATATATTCAACAAAGTTTAGCAAGTGGAATTCGACTCTTCCGAAGTTTTCTGCGGAGCCGTCCTCTTTCAAGCAAGTATATTCGAGGGAACTACCATTCAGAACCCCCGAAACAGAGGACAAATGTTCTTCTTGTGTGAGAGATGCCGAACTCGTAACCACCAGCGCATCCGCGGAACAACGCCTAGATGGAATCTCAACCTTGATTTCGATAACGTTAGGAATAGGATGCGGAATCTCAACCTTAAACTTTACATTTGGCGATGGCAACAAAGATAATTCAACGACTCCGTGCCCTGCAACGCTTGCGGTTGCGGTGTGAAGAATCAATTGTCCTTCGTAGAGCGGAATAGGCTGGTTGACACCATGATTAGCGAATCGGCTAAATATCGGAATATCGTTGTATCCCCGTTCATTTTCGAGTAATATGTCCATCTCTTTGTAATAATCTCCGTCAGCGTATGTATTTTCATAGTCTATCTACCTATAGGGCAGAATTCGTCTGAAGAAAGTTGCTTTGTGTAGTAACCCAAGCCGCTATTAAAATAGCACCACATTCAGAACCATTTGTGTGGAGCTTGCGTATACCCTAAATGAGCGCGTTCTTAGGAGCGCGTTCAAGAGCGCATCCGACGCTTGAGAGAGGAGGCGAGGAGCATGGGATGAAATCGCCCTGGTCGCTCCGTGACAACCCGGTCTCACTGGCGGTTACGGTAGTAGGGCTTCTGGTTGTTTTGCTCGCATTCGGATGGCTGACGGTTCCGATAGGGTCTCTCTGGACTCGAAACTATGTACGCCGCCAAATCCAGTTAGGCGAGTAGTTCTTATCTCTTATCTATTCCTAATGAACAGCACCCACGGCATTTCCGCCGGGGGTGCTGTTCGTTGATATGTGAAGAGTGTCGTAAGCGTAGGGAGTTTTTCAGCCCCAGTCGGTAATCACTACACGCTCCTTGCCGATTACCGCCGAACATCCCTCTACTTCTCCAAACTAATCGCCGCGATTTTCAGGTCAGGGGCGTTCGGCAGGTTGATAGCGATGAGTTTGCGCGGGTCGCGAATCTTTATCTGGTAGTGGTACAGCGAGACCTCGCCATCCTCCGCCCCCTTCGCGGTGTAGGTGTAGGGAGCGTGGAAGGCGACAAGCTCGTTACGCATGGGCGGCTTATTCCATGAGCTGACCGAGATTGCGTACTGGTCTTCCGAAGTTCCGACCGACTCTGCGAAAATAAGTCCGAGCGTCGTACTCACTGAATTCCCTGAACTTGCGGCGAGGATATGCAGAATACGGCACTGCCCCGAAGATGCCCCTAAGTCGATTTTCTGCCCTTTTGCGGCGATAAAATTCTTCGCTTGCAACGGTTCGATTTTCTGCCCCTTGGCGGCGGGAATGCTCTTCGCTTCCAAGCCCTTATGCCCCATTCGGAACGAGATACGGCGCGGCGATTCGGGGCCCTTGCGTACTGCGGCTTGCCACAGTGTTACGGGAGCGACAGCCATCTCTGCAAAGGGAGGCAGTAACTCGGCAGGAAAGCCCCGCCCTTTTCCATCGAAGTCACCGCTTCCCGGTGCAACCATATCGGCGACTCCGGCTACATTGTAGTGCTTGGTGAGGTCTGTGAAGGTTAGTTTGCCGCCGATAACGCGTACCTGCCGCACACTCGTGTCCATTGCCCGTAGTGCGGAGGTGGTAGAGAGCCATGTATCGCCCACCTTCACATCCCACACTAGCCAGTATACTCCGTCCATGGAGGGCGCGGTAATCATAGCCAGCATATCGTCCACGCTCTTACCGGGGGCAACCTCAATGGGTAGAGGAGTCGCCTCGTCCTCCCAAATCAACTCTGTACCATCTCGATAGTACCAGTGATAGCCCACACGCACGCTGTCTGCTCTCCACGTTTGGGTGCCCTCGTTTTGGATACTGATACGAACAGGTAGCCGTCGTTCGCCGGGTAGCGCAGAGGGGGTCGCATCTATGGTGAACTTCGCGCCAAAGTCGTACTCTATTAAAGCAACGGGGGAAGAGTGGAAAATCGCTCCCTCTGTTCCCTTATCCGCTGAAACCTCCCAGCGCACTGTGTACATCCAGTTCTGCTCTTGCGTCCATAGAGGGAGAGGTTTTCCCTCCGCATCCATAATAGGAACTGTTATCTTTAGTGTCGTCTCTTGACCGGGAGGCACATCCTTCTCTAGCACTGCCGAAGCGTCTGCCGTAGGAACTAGGGTTTCGGTAACGGCTCCGTTTACTGTCTCTGTGCGATAGAGGTGTAGAGATATTCGTGCTTCTGAAGCCTTCCATGTCATCCCGCCATCATTGCGAATCATCGCCTTTATTTCATATAGTCCGCCGGATTCGAGGGTACGGGGTAGCGTCGCGTAGATAAGCGTCGCACCAAAGGCATTCGCTTTTGCGGACACCTTGACTGGAATCTGCAAAGCACGACTCGG
>JAPLCR010000470.1 GCA_026392135.1 Armatimonadota bacterium | reverse complement strand
TTTTTTGGATACAGAAGTCATACATACCCCAGTGAGCCTTCGCTATGGGAAGGGCAAATACCTGTACTTGGTAGGAGATTCTGTATTGCGATGTACGGTCTTTACGGAGAGTGTGAATCTTCCTGCAAGGCACTCCCTACTTTGCGGTGGGCTTGGTGATAGGAACCGGAACATAAGAGCCTATAAGCCGCCCCGAAGGAATCTCGTAGGTACGTACTAGCCCATCGAAGCCACCCGTTGCAAGGGTTTTTCCGTCTGGATGGAAGGCGAGCGTGTGCACTGTTCCCTTATGCCCCATGAGAGTTAGCAGAGGCTTTCCGCCAATAACGGGCTTGTCTGGTTTCGCCTCTCCCCCGTTATCCGTGCGAAAGACAGAGACTACATTACCTTCGCCACCTGCGGCGAACATCGTGCCATCCTTGCTAAAGACGAGAGCGTTGAGCTGAAACGGTATCGCATCGTAGGAGCGTAGCAGGTTGTGGTCTTCCTGATTCATGGTGCGCGGGGTGGAGCGGAACACCTGATAGAGGCGTATAAGCCCATCGTCACCCGCGACCAGAACCTGTTCGGCTTTGGGGTGATGTGCCATAGCCCGGAAAGCCGACGTGTGCGTATTGATGTCGTCTACAAAGGAGCCGTTCTCTGCTACCACCAGCTTAATAGCACGGTCACGCCCTGTAGAGAGAATATGCTTACTATCGGTTGCCCATGTCGTTGCAAAAGTCCAGTCGCTATGATTGTCGAACTTGAGTTTTACTTTCCCATCAGGAACCGAGATAACACGCACTGCACTGTCTGCACCTCCACACCCTAGCAGCTTACCATCGGGTGAGAAGGAAGCCCCAAAAAGGGAGTCGGGGGCAACTTCCACCGCTTTCAAGAGAGTGTTTGTTGTTGTATCCCAAAACTGTACCTCTCCAAATCGGGCAGGGGAGCCTCCCACCACCGCCAACATTTTTCCATCAGGAGAGTAAGCTATCGACTCGATTCTGTCGGACTTCCCCATAAGGCGGGCTAGCGTGCCCGTCATATCGGCTTTATGCAGTATCACTTCGTGATACCCCGATACGGCAAGCGTACTACCATCTGGCGAGTAGAGCAGTGCGGTAACAACAGGAGGCACTCTGTAGATAGGAGGAGCGGTGATCGAAGGGGCAGGCGTGTTTTGGGCAGAGAGCGGACGTAGTAGGCTTGCACCTGAGAACGTACTTACCATACCTAACATAAATTGACGGCGTTTCATATTCAATGGGACAACCTCAACAAGATTTTGTGTCATTATAGCGATATTTCGGCATAAGGTCAAGGAAAAGCACGAATTTGCCCCGCTACAATCCACAAAATCCAACCTGTGAAAAGTATCATTGCGTCTGCCGCAAAAATCCGCCATAATAAGGGTAGAAACGAAGCAAATAGGAACAGGTCAAGAGATATGTTTACGCTTTCAAAAATCTATGTGCGTTTTGGCATAACTCCGCTTGCTGTAGGGCTTTCTCTGCTCTTAACAGGGTGTATGAAGTCCTCGAATGAGGCGAACCCTTTTATTGTAAACCAACTCTATCGAAGCAATATAGAGCGCACAAGTACCAAAATTCCTAGTGTACCTCTTCCTTTTATTAAGGACGCGCCTGACAGTGCTGAGCTAGGGCGTGCAGGCATCGTTCTCTCTGATAATATCACTCTTAATCGTCCTGTGGAGAGCGTTGAGAAGGATTTTATCGCCAAAGCCGATGTCTATTGGAAGTTGAACTGGATGGCGAAGGTGATGGCACAGGGTTTCGTACCGCACGACTTCCCCGCGACTATAGACAAAACGAAGCAACTCCTCGCACTTACCTACCATGATGCACTCTACCCGTTGGCTATTGACGCGCTGGAGTTAGTGCAAGAGGGACTGAACCACCAAAAGGCAGAGGAGGCATTGGCTAACGCCGGCATTATCTCCGCGACTGTCCCCTGGTCGGCAGGCAGCCTCGCAATAGAGGATTTTATTGATAATGGGCATCTTGGTTTTGGGGGTAAGCCCAAAGAGCAGGCAGTAGGCTTTGAGGACACAAGTACCGCGGTGCCCCTACCCTCTGAACTGTCTTTGAACCTTGAACAGAAGCGGGCACTAGAGGTTGTGCGTACCTACTCGTCAAAGCACAAAATGTCTCCCACCATGATGAAAATACAGGATTGGAATAAGGCAAACAGGAAAATAGACGGTTTTCTGATGGCACTACGCCGTCACCCTGTCTCGGCTGACCATCCCGGATTAGACCAGGCGCAGACACGAACGATACCAAATGGTCAGGACTACTTTGTTCAGCCCGACATGACGGCAGGATACAAGGTACAAGTTGAGAACAAGAATCCGTTGGATAGCACAACCCCCTTTAACCCATCAGGTAGCCCCTTTCGCAGGTAGGCACCTCTTGTTCATGTGTTCTTTTTAGACTCTCCCTCCTCTTCTCCCAATTCGTTGGGCATTAGGGCACAGAACAGTGGTATCTATCCGATTAAGCGACTACTCACCTAGATACCAGCGTCTCTTAATCTTGTTCCCATAAGTTAGCCCAAAACGACGCATAGCGGTATAGCGCACATACTCCACCGCCGCCGCGGGCGAGTCGGTAACGTGAATAAGCTTCATGTCTTCTGCGGAGATAGTCCCCTGCACCACGAGCGTGTTCTGTAAGAAGTCCACCAGAGGTTTCCAAAACTCCACTCCTACAAGAACAATAGGAAAGTGTTCGATTTTGGCAGTCTGAATAAGAGTCAGTGTCTCAAATACCTCATCGAAGGTTCCGAACCCACCGGGTAGTACGATAAACGCATAGGAGTACTTTACCAGCATAACCTTCCGCACGAAAAAATAACGAAAACTCACCACCCTGTCGAGATAGGGATTGGGGGCTTGTTCGTGAGGAAGAATGATATTGCAACCAACTGAGATACCGCCCTCCTCTTTTGCCCCTCGGTTTGCCGCCTCCATAATACCAGGACCACCCCCTGTCATCACTGTGAACCCCGCTTTCGCCAAAAAGCCTCCCACACTACGCGCAAGTTGATACTGTGAGCTGTCTTCCTTGAAACGGGCAGAGCCAAATACTGTCACGCAAGGTCCTATAAAGTGCAGTGCGCGAAATCCACGAATAAACTCTACGAATACGCGGCACGCCATTTTTAGCTCAAACCCGCGTGTTTGGGGTCCTAAAAGAAAGCGTTGCTCTGATCGCAGAGGGCGTTTCTCTTCTTCATGAGTAGTGGATGCGATGTTTTTGTCAGGCATTTCTGTACCTCATTCTCTCTTTTCGTTTAGGTTGAGAGGAGTTTATGGAGTGTAGAGGCGGCTCTCCCCGCTGTCATGGCTCTCCCAAAGTATACTTTTGCTCGGTATCTTATGGGCTTTGTAGGGGAAAGGTTCTGCTCGAAAATTGGCGATAAGGGCTATATTGCTTCCAAACTGGGTGCGCTGTACTTGATGGTCGGAGGTCAACCATGCGAACTCAGAGAGAGGGAGTAGACTCGTTGCCTTGTGGAGCGATGAAAAGAAGAGGTATTGGGTCTTCATCCACGCCTTATGCTCCTCAAACGCCTTCTGGTTGAGATGGTAGAGCGGGGGAACGCTGTAGAGCAGTTCAAGCAGGGCACGATTCGCTATCTGGTCTTTGAACTTGAGAGTAGGGGCAGACCAGTGGTGCGTCGTTATCACCGAATCGTGGAAAACAGTTTGGAAGAGCGGTAAGCGGTAGCGGGGGTCGATGTGAAACGGAAAGTAGTAGGGCTTGAGGAAAACCTGCTTGAAAAAGACGGCGGGAGCTTTGTCTGGCGCGTAACGCCCCAAGAAGTAGGGCGAGGCGGGATTCGTCAGGTCGCTATCTCCAAAGCCGAACGCCCCTGTCATCATGCCGTGTGAGAAGTGGATGGTGGCGGAGGAGTAGGCACTTCCCCCCTCTGAGCCAATCACCAACCCGTAGGTATCTCGAACCCACGCCATGCGCTTCAGCCGCGCCGTCATATCCTCCTGTTGATTGGCGGGATGTTTCGGCGAGTAGTCCTCAAACACTTCCCCGAAGGCATCGCAATCTATGAAC
>JAPLCR010000232.1:4157-9658 GCA_026392135.1 Armatimonadota bacterium | reverse complement strand
AAGGAGAGGTTGGGTGAGGTTATGTGGAAGCCCGACTTCACATTAAGGCAAACTAAGCGGGTAGACAACCTGCTTAACTTTGTTACACACCCGGCAGAGAGGAGAGGAGGTATTGACGAAGCTCCCGTTGAATAGTGCAGTGGTGTAGTTTTGTACGCCTCTGTTATCGCCTAACGGAGGCTACTAGAATGGGGAGGTCTCTCTTAAATTGCGAATACTGCTGAGTCTGCTTCTAATAATCGGGCTACTCTCGCATGGGAACGCGCAAACAAAACACTGGGCTTTTCAGAGACCTGTGCGCCCTGCTGTGCCAAAAGTGAAGCTAACAACATGGGTTCATAATCCTATTGATGCTTTTATACTAGATAGGCTTGTAAAACGAGGACTGTCGCCTTCCCCATCTGCGGACAAGACCACCCTACTGCGCCGGGTCACCTTTGACCTCACTGGTCTACCCCCGACACCGCGAGAGAGGGCGGTATTTATCGCCGATAAATCCCCCAATGCGTATGTACAATGTGTCAATAGACTACTGGCTTCACCGCGCTATGGCGAGCGATGGGCGCAACACTGGCTGGACGTAGTGCGATTTGCCGAGACGAACGGATATGAACTGGACGAGGAGCGTCCGCAGTCATGGCGATATAGAGACTATGTTATTCATGCCCTGAACGCAGGTAAGCCGTATAACCGATTCCTCATGGAACAGATAGCAGGGGATGAGATTGCACCCAATAGTTTTGATGCAAAAGTAGCCACAGGGTTTCTACGCGCAGGACCTCGCCATGTTGTCGGCGGTAATCAAGACGAAGCCGCGAACCGCCAAGAGTGGCTGACCGAAGCCGTTGCTGGTATTGGAAACACCGTCATGGGGCTAACCATCGGTTGCGCCCGATGTCACGACCATAAGTACGACCCCGTTTCGCAAAAGGACTACTACTCCCTACAGGCATTTCTCGCAGGGACGGACGACTTCGATTATAAACACCATGCGGAAAAAGAGGTTGAGGCTTATAAAGCGGCAGTCAAGGCGCATGAAGAGCGGCTAAAGCCTCTCAAAGAGCAGGCTTCCGCGATAGAGAGACCCTATTACGAACGGCTCCGTGCAGAAAAACGGACCCGCCTCGAACCTGTATATAAGATTGCCCTGGACACACCAGCCAAGGAGCGGACAGCTGAACAGAGAGTACTCGCAGAGAATGCCGGAACCCTTATTAATGTGTCGTGGGACGAAATGCTTGCAGTTCTCAGCCCAACAGACAGAGAGCGCCGCACCAATCTGAGAAAGCAGATACACACGCTGGAACTGATTGCCCCTCGTGCATTGCCGATGGCTCCCGGCGTATCTGATATTCTCAAACCAACTCCTGAAACCTCTATTCTTGTGCGCGGCGAACCTCATCGTCGCGGTGCAATTGTCACACCAGACTTTCCAACAGTGCTACGGGGGGCGGTAAACCCTCCAGACACGACCTCCGGTAGGCGAACCGCACTTGCACAGTGGCTCACACAGCCGAGCCATCCGCTCACAGCGCGTGTTATGATGAATCGCCTGTGGCAGGTCTATTTTGGCAAGGGATTAGTGAGAACACCTAACGACTTTGGGCTGAATGGAGAGCGTCCAACTCACCCCGAACTACTTGACTGGCTTGCGACGGAGCTTGTACAAAGCGGTTGGAACCTCAAACAGATGCACGCACTGATAGTCACCTCCAACGCCTACCAGCAATCAAGTGCTTTCAATACAAAATACGCACGCCTTGACCCTGAGAACAGGAGCCTCTGGCGGCAGAACCAAAAACGTTTTGATGCGGAGGCACTCCGCGACTCCATACTAGCCGCCTCTGGAATGCTCAACCTCGAAATGGACGGAGCCTCTGTACGCGTTCCACTAGAACCAGAAGTAGTAGACACTATTTTCACCGAAGCAGAACCGGACAACCTCTGGGCAGTGCATCCTGACCCAAAACAGCACACCCGAAGAAGCCTGTATCTGGTCAGAAAACGAAACGTCCGCTTACCACTTCTAGCGGTATTCGATATGCCGGACAGAATGCTCTCCTGTGCGGCGCGTGGTCAGAGCGTGAGCGCACTTCAGTCCCTTACACTACTCAACAGCCCCTTCATGCAACAACAGAGCCGGGAACTCGCACGCCTCCTCTTACAAACGGAGCCAAACGCAGAGAAGCGTATAACAGCCCTCTTCCTTAGAACACTGAACCGTCCGCCAACGGAACAGGAGCGTCAAAAAACGATGCGATTTCTGCATGACGAACACAAGATACTGAGTAGACGGGCAGAGTCAAATAGGGAGGCGACAGCATGGACAGACCTCTGCCTTGCACTGTTTAACCTCAATGACTTCGTTGCGATACGGTAATAGAACACAATGAACGAACACGACAACTTCCTTCCTCCTATCCATACACGCCGTGACCTTTTGCTTCGTGCAGGAGNNNNGTGCAGGAGCGGGCTTCGGCAGCCTCGCGCTTACATCTCTTCTCGCGGAGGAGGCGGGCGCGCAAATCCAACCACCGAAACGAAAAGTGGCGAAATCGGTCATTTTTCTGTATATGGTGGGTGGTCCCAGTCAAATGGAGACTTTTGACCCTAAGCCTGAGCTAGAGCGGCTACAAGGACAGCCCATGCCGAAAAGCTTTGGCACGACGATACAGAGTCAATTTCTTACATCAGGGACTCCGATACTTCCAAGCGCGTGGAAGTTTGCAAAGCGTGGGCAGTCTGGAATAGAGGTTTCTGACCTGTTTCCACACATTGCAACCTGTGCCGACGATTTGGCGGTCATTCGCTCGTGCGTCAGCGACAGTTTTGTACACGCGCCAGCCATGTATCAGATAATGTCTGGGCGCACGACAATGGGGCACCCCTCTATTGGGAGTTGGGTTACGTATGGGCTTGGAAATGCTAGCCGCAACCTACCTGCGTTCTGCGTTCTGCCTCAGCCGGAAGGTCTACCGGAAGGTGGCTCTCCGATGTGGGATTCAGCCTATCTGCCTGCGGTGCATCAGGGCACGATTTTACGAAGCGGAGCCTCCCCTATCTTGCACCTAAAGCCGCCAGAGGGGATGAGCCGTGAGCAACAGCGTCGCTTACTCGACTACGTGAAAGAGATGAATGAACAGACGCTTACAGCAGATGGAACCGACCTCTCAGCGCGTATCGCCGCTTACGAACTGGCTTTCCGTATGCAACAGTCTGCCCCCGAGGCGATTGATGTACGCCGCGAAACGGAGGAGACAAAAACCCTCTATGGGCTGGATGATTCAAAGAGCGCAGAGTTCGGAACACGTTGCCTGTTAGCGCGGCGACTGGTGGAGCGGGGTGTTCGGTTTGTCCAGCTTTTTTCGGGTGGAGGTCCCGTCAGTGTACAGTGGGACGCGCACGACAACATGAGAGAGAATCATGGTAAAATGGCACGAATGACCGACAAACCGATAGCCGGACTGCTGAAAGACCTAAAACGGCGCGGTCTACTCGATAGCACTCTAGTTATCTGGGGAAGCGAGTTTGGACGCACACCCGTTTCACAAAATGGTAAAGGACGTGACCACAACCCTTACGGCTTCTCGATGTGGATGGCAGGCGGCGGGGTAAAGGCGGGCACAGTCTACGGTGCTACAGACGATATAGGTTATCGTGCAGTGCAAGACCCCGTTCCAGTGCGGGACATACACGCCACCATCCTACACCTGCTAGGACTAAATCACCGCCAACTAAGCATCCTACACAATGGACGGCGCGAACGCCTGACCGACTTTGCCGGGCAGGTGATAGACAAGCTCGTCTGACAGAAAGGGAATTTCATGAAACACATAGGTCACTGGCATATCGCACTTGCGGCACTCCTCCTTACAGGAATAAGTTTCTCACTTCTAACTCACAGTGGGCGTAAAGGTCCCTTCAACCCGGAAACACTGCCTCCCACAATCGACGCTACCAAAATAGTTCACTTTGTTACCGTTGATAACGCCTTTACGCCACCCAACGAAAACTGGATTCCCAACCTCAAAATCCTAACAGGCGGAGACCACACAACAGAGGCGGTGTCCGTAGGCGGACATACGGGGGTTAAGGTGATGGGGATAAAATTCAACACCGCCGACGACCTCTACCCGATATGGGCGAATGAACACACGGTAGATATTCTGATGCAGTTCTATGGCGACTCCGCGCTACTCAACCCAGACGGCTCTCCATGTTACTTCAACTTTTTGACCGGAACGTTACCAGAACCTATCGCTATGGATGGCGGCGCACTTCCTACACACGCTAAAAACGGTAAGTGGAACTGGGTTCTGTTTCGGGTTCCCAATGGGTTACGGCACATGGATGGAGGACGCTTGATAGGAACAATGCACCCGAAATCGAAAAAAGACGCTGGTCTGATAGAGGTCTCAAAGAACAGCGGACAGAACGGAGGCACTATTCGTATGGATGGTCTACACGAATTCAAGGTGCGGTTTGTCGCGTTTGGTCAACAAGGAGCCTTTGGAGAGCCAGAGCAGATTAACCATTTCAAGCGTTAAACGCCTCTTTCATCTCTCTACAGTGCTTGCGACTACGAGTATCCACAGTGTGGATACTCGTTTTTGCGTGCTGCTCAGGCGATAGTGACCAATTTCTCAAAAAGTCGCGTCTAGGGGTTGACAACTCTAGTGAAGATGACTACAATAAAGCCAGTCTGTTCATAAGTACGGTAAGTGAACAAATGTTCACCTTGGCGACTATTTCAGGAGTTGGCGATGCAGAACCTTTGGAGTGAAATCGAAGCGCAGGGGCTTGAACCTATCGCGCAGTTGACCTATATGTCGCGGCTTATCGGCGCGGACACAAACCTCGTGGTGTGGGGCGGAGGCAATACCTCTCTCAAGCTCTGGGAGAAGGACTTTCGCGGACGAGATGTCTATGTCTTGCGCGTAAAAGGAAGCGGTTCCGACCTCAAAACGATTGAGCGTAAACATTTTACGGGGATTCGTATGGAAGACGCTCTAGCGGTAGAGGCTCATGAGGACATGAGCGATGAGGATATGGTCGCCTATCTTGCGCTCTGCCAAACCGCTCATACAGACCCTCGCGGCTCCATTGAGACCCTACTTCACGCGTTTCTACCTGCCAAAGCCGTCGCGCACAGCCACGCCGATGCAATAGTCGCGCTATGCAATAACACGCACGGCGCGGAGGCGGTTCGCGAAGCGTTGGGGGAGAGCGTCTTGCAGATTCCCTATCGCCGCCCCGGTTTTCTTCTCTCAAAAGAGGTGGGAGCAGCAGTTCGAGCGAACCCTGACGCAACGGGGCTAGTGTTAATGAATCATGGTCTCATCACATGGGGAGAGACCTGTAACGAGGCTTACGATAGGCATATCACCCTGACCGAACTCGCTGAGGCTTACCTCGCGAATAGAAGGGCGGGCAAATCAGTTTTTGGCGGCGTAAAGGCTTCTGCTCTCACGGAAGCGCGTAGACGAGAAGTAGCCGCCGCC
>JAPLCR010000232.1:0-4121 GCA_026392135.1 Armatimonadota bacterium | reverse complement strand
CCATTGCGCCCGTTCTGCGTGGCGCGGTCAGCGCGCCCAAGCGGATGCTGTTGCGCTATGAAGATTCGGAGACCGTTTTGGAGTTTGCAGGTTCTGAGGCGGCGGCGCGAGTCTCTCAGATAGGCGCGGCGACCCCTGACCACATCCTGAGTACAAAAACGGTTCCGCTCTTCGTTCCCGCCACAAATTCAGACGATATACCTCTACTCTCACAGGAGATACGCGATGCGGCGCAGGCTTGGCGCGAACGCTACTTCGCCTACTTTGAGCGTAATCGCACTGATCAGCCCATGCTCGACCCCACCCCACGAGTGATACTTATCCCCGGTCTTGGAATGTGGACAACGGGTAAGGATTTGAAGGCGGCGCAGATACCCGCCGACATCTACCGCCATACTATCCAGATTATCGGGAATGCGGAGGCGGTTTCGGGTTACAAGACGCTTTCAGAACCAGATGCTTTTAGCGCAGAGTACTGGGGGCTAGAGTTGTACAAACTGACACTCGCGCCGCCCGAAAAGGAGTTGGCAAGGCGTACAGTACTGGTAACGGGGGCGGCGAATGGCATTGGACGCGCTATCGCAGAGAGATTTGCGGATGAGGGGGCGCACGTCGCTATCTGTGACATAGATGCGGGGGACTGCCACGCTGTTGCGGAGGCTATCAATAAAAAACACGGTGCAGGGCGGGCTGTTGGTATTGCGATGGACGTGACGCAAGAGGCGGCGGTGCGTAGAGGTTTTGCGGCGTTGGCGTTGGCGTTCGGGGGGCTGGATATTGTCGTGTCCAATGCGGGTATCGCCCCGACAGGCAGAGTTGAAGACCTCGCTTTGGAGACATGGGAGCGCAGTTTCGCAGTGAACGCTACAGGGCATTTCTTGGTGGCGCGGGAGGCGGTAAAGATTCTACGCGCTCAGGGAATGGGCGGTAGTATTGTTTTCAATGTGACCAAAAACGTGTTCGCGCCGGGAGCGGATTTTGGGGCGTACAGCTGTGCGAAGGCAGCAGAGGCGCAATTAGCGCGTATTCTCGCTATTGAGAACGGCGCATACGGCATTCGTGTGAATATGCTCAATCCTGACGCTATCTTTGAAGCGGGGCTATGGACTCCCGAACTCAAGGCGGAGCGTGCGCGGGCAAAGGGCATCCCTCTTGAGAAGTTTGAGGAGAGCATACAGCAGAGCAACCTTCTCAAAGCGAAAGTGACGGCGATGGATGTCGCGGAAGCCGCGCTCTTCTTCGCTTCAGAGCGTAGCGCGAAGACGACAGGCGCGGTACTGCCCATTGATGGCGGTCTGCGCGAAGCCTTTCCACGCTAATTTTGAAAGGGTGTGGAATATTTGCATGCAAACGTGAGTTCGGGATAAGCGCATCTCAAAAGCACCAGTAAAATGGGTCTCTTTTGTGCCTTCACGGCAGGAAGGCTCCTCTCCTTTGCGAAGGAGAGGTTGGGTGAGGTTATGTGGAAGCCCGACTTCACATTAAGGCAAACTAAACGGGCAGAAAACCCGCTTAACTTGGTTCCACGCTAATTTTGAAAGATAGAGAAGGGGCTAACGGGCAGAGCGTAGAAATAGTGAGGCACACTTCAACTAATCTAGCGGACGCTCATTACGCCATGTTCGCAGAACGAGAGGCTTATGCCACCATCTGAGCAAGACAACGCTGGGCATATCGAACTGATAACACGTATCGCCTCTCTCTACTACCTCGATAACCTGACACAGGCTGATATTTCTGTGCGTGTCGGGCTTTCGCGTATCAAAGTGGTTCGGCTTCTAAAAAGAGCGAGGGAGTTGGGGATCGTAGAGATACGCATCCAGACGCTCGCTGTTCTACGAACTGCATTGGAGACTGCGCTGATACGCAAATTCGGGCTACAACAGGTACTTCTTGTGGCAGACCAGCTAAGTGAAGTGAATCAGAGGGAGTTGACCGCACAGGCGGCGGCGGCGCAACTCAGCCTTCTGGTACAGGACGGCGATAGAGTGGCGGTGGGTATGGGGCGCAATGTAGGTGCTGTTGCGGGGTCGGTCGGGGCAGTCACTTCGCGCCGTTGCGTCTTCGTCACCGCGATAGGAGGCTCTCCTCTCGTTGGGCAACCTGTAAACTCGTCCGACATATCCCGTAGGTTGGCGGAGCGTTTTGGGGGCGACAGCGCGTGTCTCTACGCCCCTGCTTATGTCGAAAGCCCGCAACTCCGCGAGTCGTTTTTGAATCATGAGGACGTGCTGAGTGTTCTGGAGAGTGCAAGACGCGCCCGAATCGCACTTGTTGGTATTGGCGATGCAAGAAACCAGAGCGCGGTTGTGCAGATGGGGTGTTTCTCTGTGGAGGATATGGCGCGTCTACGTGAAGCGGGGGCGGTCGGGGATATTCTCGGCTACTTTTTCGATATTCACGGACGACCTATCGGTCCCGGAATGAGCGACCGCGCTATCAGTGTGAGCGGCGACGACCTCCGCGCCATCCCGTGCGTGATTGCCGTCGTCTCCGAAAGCGAAAAAACAGTGGCGCTACTGGGCGCTCTTCGCGCTGGTCTTCTAAATGTTCTGATAACGAGTGTCGGAAACGCCCGCAGGTTGCTGGAAGCGGACGAACCTGTATTGAATGAACGCCCTTAACTACTCAGGCTCCCCTCTTCGACGTAGTGTCCTGAAAACGCATGGTTCCCCATTCGGGAAAATGGCTGTTTTTAAGAAACTATTGGGATTAGGGACAAAAGTTTCTTGTTTTATGCCACTTTCTCGTTCGGGAAAATGGCTGTTTTCAGGAAACTTTCCGCAAAAACGGAGCGTGAGTAGTTACGAACACCCTTAAATATCCCTTACGAGGTTACTGATGTCTGATACGAACTCTTCACGGCGCGTCCTATGCGCCGGTATACTGGTCGCCGATATATTTGTTCCGCCCTTACCGAGTCTCCCCGCCGCTGGCGAACTCCGCGCTACCGAAGACTTTCTGCTAGAGACGGGAGGTTGCGCCGCCAATGTCGCGGTAGGCTTGGCGCGACTTGGGGTGCGCGTCTCTGTAAATGGCGTGGTTGGAACGGATGTTTTTGGCGACTTCCTCATCAACAAACTGCGCGATAAGCGAATTGATACCGCTGGTATTCGGCGAACGGACGAATTTGGGACATCCAAAACCGTCGTTCTACCCGTTATTGGCGAAGACCGCAGATTTATCCACACCTTCGGCGCGAACAACGCATTTAACGACGCAGACATCGCCCTTGATTCGCTCACTGAGGGCGACATCTTCTATATCGGCGGGCTTCTGATTATGCCCGCGCTTCAGAGCGAAGGCGTGGCGCGGCTCTGTGAAGCGGCGCGGGCGCGGGGTATTACAACCGTGTTGGATGTGGTGGTTCCTGTCGGCGACGCAACCGCCTCTATGGAGTATCTACGCCCGATGCTTCGCCATACCGATATTTTCATGCCGAACGATGAGGAGGCGCACGCTTTAACGGGCAGTTCAGATGCGGAAACGCAAGCCAACTACTTTTTGTCGGCAGGATGCGATACGGTGGTTATCACGCAGGGTGGCAACGGTACGCTGGTCAAGAATCGCGAATTGACGCTCTTCGCGGACACCTACCCGATAGACTTTGTAGACGGTTCTGGCTCTGGCGACGCTTTTGCGGCGGGATTCATCACGGGTTTGACGGAGGGATGGGAGTTAAAGCGGACACTTGAGTTCGCTAGCGCGACAGGAGCCTCCGCCTGTACAAAACTCGGTTGCACCTCCGGCGTTGTGGATAGAGCGGGAGCCGAGGCGATGCTTCGCGACTATGCGCTCAACATTGTAGAGAGGAGCGTATAGCCCCTATGCCTCTTCACTCTATGCTAGACATGATGCGACACGCGCAACAGAACGGCTACGGACTCGGCTATTTTGAGGCGTGGGATACCTACTCTATGGAAGCCGTTCTTGAGGCGGCGGAGGAGGAGAACTCTCCCGTTATCCTCGGTTTCGGCGGAATGATGCTCGATACCGAGTGGCTGGACGAGGGCGGCGTGGCACTTATGGGCGCAATAGGAGGTCACTACGCTCGAAAGTCCCGTGTTCCCGTCTCCCTTATTCTCAACGAGGCGCAGACGATGGAGCAGGTAGTGCAGGGC
>JAPLCR010000427.1 GCA_026392135.1 Armatimonadota bacterium | reverse complement strand
GGTTGGGACAGGCAGACTTTTCTCAGGCAAATCTTGTGCGAGCACACCTCCATCGTGCGATTCTCTTTGAAGCCAACTTCAAAGAGGCTAACTTGATATTTTCAGATTTATCCGATGCAGATATGACTCAGGCAAATCTGGAATTTGCCGAACTCAGTTGGGCAAAACTTGACCATACGTACATTGAACAAGCAGTACTCAAAGGAGCGAACCTTAACCATGTTACCCTTACACACGCTCACCTAAAAAACGCAAAACTCAATAATTCGATACTTGAGTGGGCTAACCTTTAT
The DNA here is from genome assembly GCA_026392135.1 of Armatimonadota bacterium. Lineage (GTDB taxonomy): Bacteria > Armatimonadota > Chthonomonadetes > Chthonomonadales > Chthonomonadaceae > CAIJLM01. The sequence goes on along the minus strand of JAPLCR010000427.1, from coordinate 12,608 downwards.
AGCGCAGACCTTACAGGAACAGATATAACGAATGCTCGTTTGGCGAATGCAGACCTAACCAATGCAACACTGACGGATGCGATTTTTACAAACGCTACAGGTGTCACAAAAAAACAGATACTTCAAGCTAGGTGGGAGCGTTTGCCCAAAGGGCTACCTGTAGAGTGGAAACTACCTTCCCAAAACCATTATCCAAACCGTTGACAACCCGCCGAAATTGTGCTAGACTCCACAATAATAACATAACGTCCTTTTAAGTGTGTCCAGCGAGACGTACAAGGGATGGTGAACAAGCGAACTTTGTAGGGGCTTTCTGCCCGTAACGGTTCGCACACTCAGCACCGCACCTTGCGCCTTCACCGCATTCGCTCCTTCGATGAGCGACGGGAAGGCGTTTACTCTATCCGCCTACGTTCTCCCCCCCACACTCACAACAGGAAGAAGGGAACAGGCTATGAGCGATTCACAAAACGATTCTGCCGACGTGGTACAGGTGATGGATAGCGACGACATTCGCCGCGCCCTCACGCGCATCGCCCATGAGGTCGTCGAAAAGAATCACGGGGCGCAGCATATCGTCTTCGTTGGAATTCTGACTCGCGGTGCCCCGCTCGCTGAACGTCTCTCCAAACTTCTCTTTCAGATTGAAAATATCCCCGTCCCTGTAGGCAAACTAGATATTGGTCTCTATCGCGACGACTATGGAACCTCCCGTTCGCCTATCTCGCTTGCGCCAAGCGATATTCCCGTAGACATCACAGGTAAGACAATCGTCCTTGTGGATGAGGTGATGTTTACCGGAAGGACGGTTCGCGCCGCCATTGCCGCTCTCCTTGATATGGGACGACCCGCCAATATACAGCTCGCCGTCCTGCTAGATAGGGGACACCGCGAACTGCCCATCCGCGCCGATTTTGTGGGCAAAAACCTGCCTACCTCCCGCAACGAGTACATACAGGTACGCCTGAAAGAGATTGACGGAGAGGATAGAGTCGTCATTAAAAAGGCGAAAGGAGACGCGCAGTAATGAGACACCTGCTCACGCTACGAGAGACCTCCGCGATAGATATTCGCTACCTTTTGGATACGGCGGAGACGCTCAAAGAGATACTGGCGCGTCCCGTTAAAAAGGTTCCTACCTTACGGGGTAGAGCGATGATAACGCTCTTCTACGAGAACTCTACGCGCACGCGCACCTCTTTCGAGTTAGCGGCGAAATTCATGAGTGCGGAGGCTATCAATATCGCGGTGGCACAGTCCTCCGTTGCGAAGGGCGAAAGCCTCAAGGACTCCCTGCTCACCCTCCAAGCCCTCAAAGCCGACTGCATCGTTATGCGCCACTCGGTGTCGGGAACGCCCGAATTCGCCGCCGAACTGCTCAAGCACACCTCTATTGTGAACGCGGGGGATGGTCGCCACGAACACCCGACGCAGGGGCTTTTGGATATGCTCACTATGCGCGAGATTAAGGGGCAGATGGAGGGTCTTGAGGTAGCGATAGTGGGGGACATTGCACATAGCCGGGTCGCACGCTCGAATATCTGGGGCTTGACGAAGATGGGCGCGAAGGTGCGCCTTGTGGGTCCCCGTACTCTCCTACCGCCCGATGCTGACCGCCTCCCCGTGAAGGTATACGACAACCTTGCGAAAGGGCTGGACGGCGCGGACGTGGTGAACGTGCTACGCCTACAAACCGAACGCATGGAGCGCGGGCTACTGCCTAGCCTCCGCGAATACTCCCGCCTCTTCGGTATCAGCCCGCAGTCACTGAAATACGCCGCCCCTGACGCTCTTGTACTTCACCCGGGCCCCATGAATAGGGGCGTGGAGATTTCGGCGGATGTCGCGGACGGGAAATTCGGAATTCACGCCGCTATCGAGGAGCAGGTGACGAATGGTATCGCGGTTCGTATGGCGACTCTCTACGCGCTGATGGGGGTCTCTTCTGACTCGGAGGGATAACCTCTCCTTGTCCTTCGGACATCCCTCCCCGACGCGGGGAGGGACTTGTCTGACAACTGGCTCTGTTGGTCGCAAGCCTAACCCTAATATTATGCGGACGGCTATGACAGTTAGAACTATCTAAAGATGAGAAGCAAACCTGCAAACCTGATGGTTGTCTTTGACTTTCTTGCAAAATTGGATGTCGTCAAGATATATTACAGCCTAAGTTCGCCAACAGACAGAGCCATTATGGTGAATATCGCGGTTCCCGGCGAGAGGTGGGAAGTGGAGTTTCATGAAGATGGCGAGGTTAGCGTCGAGGTATTCAAGTCTGAAGGCGTAGGAGGGGGCGAACACCTGAACGACTTGTTTCTACGTTTTAGCGACGAGTCGCCTCTTGTGCTGAGAACATACATAGAAGACAGGCGCAGGACTGATGTTTTTGTGAGCATTTGGACGAATTCAAGGAGATGGAGACTTGAGACTACTACTTCACGGCGGGCGTATTGTAGACCCCGCTCAAAATCTGGATAAAATAGCCGACCTGCTCATCGAAGATGGGAAAATCGCAGGGATACTAGAGCCGAACACACCCATCGCCGACTGTGAGCGCAAGGACGTGACAGGTAAAGTTGTCGTGCCGGGTCTGATTGATATTCATGTCCACCTACGCGAGCCGGGCTTCGAGTATAAAGAGGACATCGAGTCGGGGACACGCGCCGCCGCCGCGGGGGGCTTTACGCGAGTCTGCTGTATGCCGAACACAAACCCTGCCATCGATACCGCCGCCGTCGTTCGCTTCATTCTGGAGCGCACAGAGCAGGTGGGCGTGGCGCGGGTTCATCCTATCGGCGCGGCGACCCGCGATATGCAGGGCGACGCTATTACCGAAATGGCGGACTTGAAGGCGGCGGGGGCTATCGCCATCTCCGATGACGCTTTTCCCCTCCAAAGCGCGGAGACAGTGCGCCGCGTGATGGAGTACTGCGCCATGCTGAACCTGCCCCTCCTTACACATAACGAAGACAAAGCCCTCACCCACAAGGGCGCGATGAACGAGGGGTACACCGCGACCATGCTCGGCATACCGGGCATTCCCCGCGTCGCCGAAGACATCGCCGTCGCCCGAAACATTCTGCTTGCCCAACTTACAGGATGTCATCTACACCTACTCCATATATCAACGGCGGGAACGGTAGAGCTGCTCCGACGCGCCAAAGCGGACGGTATCAATGTGACTGGCGAGGCTTGCCCGCACCACTGGGTTCTCACCGATGAAGCCTGTATGAAGTACCGCACAGATGCGAAGATGAACCCTCCGCTCCGCACTCAAGCGGACTGTGAAGCGGTTATGCAGGGGCTTGCTGATGGCACCATTGACTGCATTGTGACCGACCACGCCCCCCACGCGGAGTACGAGAAAGAGGTGGAGTTTGACTCTGCGCCCTTCGGTATTTTGGGGCTAGAGACCTCCTTCCCGCTTACCTATACCACCCTCGTTAAGACCGGAGTTCTCGATTTCGCCACCGCTATCGCGAAGATGACCCACATACCCGCGCAGACGATTGGCTTGCCGCCCGGTACAGGTACGCTGGAAATTGGTGCAGAGGCGGATGTCGCTGTGCTTGACCTTGAAGCCGAGTGGACGATTGACCGCGAGAGCGTGCAGTCTAAGTCGAAAAACACCCCCTTTCACGGCATGAAAGTACAGGGGAGAGCGGTGTTTACAGTGGTTGGCGGACGGGTGATTGAACTTTAGGTCGAAAGAGGCGAAATGGCGACAGCGAAACTAATACTAAAAAACGGAAATCTGCTCACCATGAGCGAACCCGAACACGCCTCCGCCATCGCGGTAGACGAGGGAGGGCGCATTTTAGCGGTGGGGAGCGATAGTGAAGTACTAAACATCGCCGCGCCGGATACGCTCATCTACGACCTAAACGGGCGCACGCTAATACCCGGCTTCTTCGACTGCCATGTGCATATACTCTGGCTCGGCATGAACCTCGGTCACGTAGACATCGCCCCGCCAAAAGGCAAGACAAAAGAGGACATTCTGCGCCTCTTGATAGCGCGGCGCGAAGAGCAGCCTAGTCTGACCTGTATTCAAGGGAGCGGCTACGACCAGAACGTCCTGCCCGGAGCGCGTCATCTTACCCGCTACGACCTCGACGAGGTTTCGACGCATCTGCCCGTTCGTATCAACCACGCATCGGGACACGCCGCCGTAGTGAACAGCAAAGCCCTCGAAATGCTAGAGTTCACCCGCGATACGCCCAACCCTGACGGGGGCGAAATCGTGCGTGATGAGAACGGCGAGCCGACGGGTGTGCTTCTTGAGACGGCGAGTTGGAGTCTCCTAGAGCGCATTCTACCGGAGACCACCCCGCACGAAGCGGTGGAGGCGTTGGGACGAGCAAGCCGTTATCTGCTAGAGCGAGGCATTACAAGCGCTAGCGACGCGAACACCCCGCCAAACGCGATAGAGTGGTATGAAGAGGCAGTCGCTACTAACGCTTTGCAGGTGCGCGTGAACAGTATGGTGGGTTGGGCGGAGGTGTTGAAGCAGATAGGAGAGTCGGGAATACCCAGACCGCGCGACCTCCAACCGAACCGATATGGATTAGATGGACACCGCTACCACGTTGGGCAGGCGAAACTGTTTGCGGATGGGGCTATCACTACGCGAACCTGTTGGCTTAACGCGCCCTTCTCCGATTCGACGAACAACTACGGCATACCTCTGCACGACCCTTATGAGCTACTCGCCTATATCATTAAGGCGCATAATGCAGGTTGGCAAATTGCGACCCACGCTATTGGGGATAGGGCGGTTGATGTGGTACTCTCCTCCTACGCGGAGGCGCAACGCCAGAACAGTCGGACTCTCCCCGCTCACCGTATCGAACACTGTATGCTGCTAGACACAAACTTAATCACGCGCCTACGCCGCCAGAACGTTTGGAGTATCGGTCAGCCGGAGTTTATAGCGCGGCTTGGAGACGCTTACGAACTAGCCCTCGGAGAAGAGCGGGCGAATCGCCTCTCTCCCTACGCCACGCTAGAAAAAGCGAATGTCGCGCAGGCGTTCAGTTCCGATAATCCTGTGGTTCCGGGCGCTCCTCTGGCAGGGATTTATGCCGCTATGCAGAGGGAGACTCCTTCGGGGAGAGTATTGAATGCAAAGGAGCGTGTGTCGGCGGAGGTGGGTCTCTACGCCTATACCACCGCGCCCGCCTACGCCACGCGCACCTATCAAGACAGGGGGGCGCTTGAAATGGGCAAACTCGCGGACTTCACACTACTCTCCGCAGACCCGACTACCACCCCCGCAAGCGAGTGGGAGCGCGTTCAGGTAGTAGCTACTTTTGTAAACGGCGAGTGCCTGTACGGTGTGGAACGCTTGTAAGACGTTTGCGGGTGGACGAGGGGCATTACGTAAGGCGAGACATAAAAGGGAAAACACGAAACGATGAAAGCGATTCTTGCGCTCGAAGATGGAACTCTATTTGAAGGGCAGTCGCTCGGCGCGACAGGGAGGACGAACGGAGAGGTCGTCTTCAATACCGGTATGACAGGGTATCAGGAGATTCTGACCGACCCCTCTTACGCTGGGCAGATAGTCACGCTCACCTATCCGCTTATTGGCAACTATGGCATCAACCCGGACGATTTTGAGTCGCGGCGCGTGCAGGTAGAGGGCTTCGTCGTGCGAGAAGCCGCCGAGATTGCGAGCAACTGGCGCTCTAAACAGACCCTCGACTCTTTTCTGAAAGAGCGTGGTATTATTGGGATACAGGGCATAGATACGCGGGCGTTGACGCGGGCGCTACGAGTGCGCGGCGTGATGATGGGCGCTATCTCTACAGAAGACACGCCTGAGAGCTTGCTAGAGCATATTCGCAACGCGCCGGGCTACGGTTCGAAAGATTTGGCGCGGCAAGTCACAGCGGAGCAGTCCTATCGTTGGCGAGTGGGAGACACAAAGCCTGTTTCTGCGGATAGCGTTTCGGAGGTGAAGCCGCGTTATCGTATTGCGCTCCTCGATTTTGGCGTAAAATATAATATTTTGCGTAGTCTTGCAAACCTTGGGTGTGAAACTACCGTCTATCCCTGTACGGTGACTGCGGAAGAGGTGCTTCGCGCTAATCCCAATGGTATCTTTCTCTCTCCCGGACCCGGCGACCCCGAACAGTACGGCTATATGGTAGACACCGTGCGTCAACTGGTAGGTAAGAAGCCGATCATGGGAGTCTGCATGGGGAATCAGATACTAGGGTACGCCTTCGGAAGCAAGACATTCAAACTCAAATTCGGGCATAGAGGAAGCAACCACCCTGTGAAGGATTTGAACACGGGGCGCGTCTACATCACCTCGCAAAATCACGGCTACGCAGTCGACCCAGACAGGCTCAAAGACGGTATGGAGGTGGCGCACATCAACCTCAACGATGGAACGGTAGAAGGACTGCGCCATAAGGAGTTACCTATCTTCTCCATTCAGTACCACCCGGAAGCCTCGCCGGGACCCAGTGACAGCGCGTATTTCTTCCATCAGTATATAAATATGCTGGACAGACACTACGGGCGCAGTTAAAGAGCGTCCTTCCAGCGCAATCAGGAGCGTTTAATATGTCCGAAGCGCCTTATAACGACGAAACACCAAGCCGCCCTAAACCGCGAAAAAAGAGAAGGTTCCCTCTCGTCTCTCTGACGCTACTGCTGGCGCTACTCACGCTTATCGTCTGTCTTTCCAATAACTATATCCCGTCCGAATCTATGGAACCAACCTTGAAGGTGGGAGACCGTGTGCTGACCGCTCGTGCGTGGGTAGCCTATCTGGGCGGTAGAATGCCCGCTCGCGGAGACATTATTGTCTTTCGGATGCCCCTCCCCCCTAATAGCCCAGAAGAGGAGAAAAGCCCGCCTAGTAGTGATGAGGGCGACAGCGGCGATAAGGGATTCGCCGCGCAGATACGAGCGAAACTGATAGATAGGCAGAAGAAGGGCGATCTGCTGATAAAGCGCGTGATAGGGCTACCGGGAGAGACCATCGTCGTAAAAGAAAATGCGGTCTATATCAACGGGCGAAGGCTAATTGAAGACTATAAAACCATTCCCTCCGCTAATGAGTTCGCAGAGTTTGCTACAGAGGAGAAGCCTCTGAAAGTGCCGGAGGGCGACGTTTTCGTACTGGGGGATAACCGCGCTACTAGCGATGACGGACGCTACTGGGGAACTCTGCACCGTGAGGAGATTGTTGGAAAGTTTATTCGCGTCCTCTACAACGATGGAGGCGTAGGCAAAAGAGTCGCAGAGGGGCAGAAGAGCGGAAATTAGGAGGTTGGTCAGGGGTTTCAACCCCTGACCAACCTGACCAAAACGCAGAGTTTCACAGAAAACGAATTAAGGAGAGAGAGTTGCCGAAAGACCCAAGTATTAAAAAGGTATTACTGATAGGTTCGGGCCCCATCATCATTGGGCAAGCCGCCGAATTCGACTACGCAGGAGCGCAAGCCTGCCGCTCGTTGCGTGAAGAGGGCATTGAGGTAGTCCTTATCAACTCGAACCCCGCCACTATTATGACTGATGTGGAGATGGCGGACAGGGTCTATATAGAGCCGCTCTCTGTGGAGTTTGTAGAGCGAATCGTCGCGAAAGAGCGTCCCGATGGGATAGTCGCCACGCTTGGCGGGCAGACGGGCTTGAATCTCGCCACGCAGGTAGCGGAGGCGGGAATTTTAGAGCGTTATAACACGCGCCTACTAGGAACTCCGCTTCGCGCCATACGGCAAGCCGAAGACCGCGAAGAGTTTAGAACTCTCATGCGAGAAATTGGCGAGCCTGTCCCCGAATCGTGGATTATCACAGACGAAAGTCAACTCGGCGACGCTATCGCCTCCGGTATCTGGCCCCTCATTGTGCGCCCCGCCTATACTCTCGGCGGCACTGGCGGCGGAATTGCGCGTAATGTGGACGAGCTGCTTACTATCACACGAAGCGGGCTTGCGCTCTCCATGCGTCATCAGGTGATGATAGAGCGGTATCTTTCGGGTTGGAAAGAGGTGGAGTATGAGGTGATGCGCGATGCGAACGACACCGCTATCACCGTCTGTAATATGGAGAACTTCGACCCGATGGGGGTTCATACAGGCGACAGTATTGTTATCGCACCGTCTCAGACCCTCTCGGACAAAGAGTACCAGATGCTCCGAACCGCCTCTCTCAAAATCATCCGTTCGCTAGGAATTGAGGGCGGGTGCAACGTCCAGCTCTCGCTCGACCCCCACTCCTTCGCCTACTACGTCATTGAGGTCAATCCCCGCGTCTCTCGCTCTTCCGCGCTCGCCTCTAAGGCGACGGGCTACCCGATTGCGCGAGTCTCCGCAAAGATAGCGATTGGACTACACCTCGACGAGATAGAGAACGCTGTCACACGGAAAACCCTCGCCTGCTTCGAGCCGGCGCTGGACTACTGTGTGCTGAAAATACCGCGCTGGCCCTTCGATAAGTTCGTCGGCGCGGATAGACGCATCACCACGCAGATGAAGGCGACAGGCGAAGTTATGGCGATAGACCGCGCCTTTGAGCCTGCCTTAATGAAGGCGATTCGCTCTCTGGAAGTCGGTATTTACGGATTGGCGAATAAGACCGGGCACACCCTCAGCGATATGGAGTTGGAGGAGGCGATTCGCGTTCCGCACGACGAACGGCTCTGGTCAATCACCGAGGGCTTCCGACGTGGTATGATGGTAGAGGAGATAAACGCCCTCAGTAATGTAGACCCTTGGTTTCTGCGTAAACTGGAAGGGTTAGTAAATCTTGAAACGCGCCTCAAAGTGAACGCGCCCGCCTTCAAGCAGATGTCGAAAGCCCTTGAGAGCGAGGAAGAGGAGGCGCAAGAGCCGTTGGAAGAGCGATTCGGCTCTGCGGTTCGCCTTCTGCGTGAAGCGAAGCGGATGGGCTTTGCAGACCGCACGATTGCCGAGTTCGCGGGAATACCGGAGGGCAAACTTCGCAAACTCCGCAAACATCTCGGTATTGTTCCCGTATACAAGATGGTGGATACGTGCGCGGCGGAGTTTGAAGCGCTCACCCCCTACTACTACTCCTGTTACGATACGGAGGACGAATGAGCGAAGAGCGGTATGTTCTCGCGACAGGCGCGGAGGGCGCAGAGCGGCTGAAAGTCGTTCAGGGCGTTCATGGAGCCGATACCGCCGACTTTTTTCGCCGACTGGGGAGTCTACAGGGCAAGCGTATAGTTGACATTGGATGCGGGATTGGGAGTATCTCCTGCTGGCTTGCGGAGGAGGTTGGCGAGGCGGGTGAAGTGGTTGGGATAGACCAGAGTGAAGGGCAGATTGAGCAGGCGCGACAACGCGCCGAATCGCTGGGCTTGAAGAACGTTCATTTTTATGTCGCAACCGCCTACAAAACGGGGCTGGAGCGTGAATCGTTTGATATAGCCTACGCTCGTTTTGTTCTGATGCACCTGCGTGAGCCGAATACCGCACTGACCGAAATGATAGCGCTTTTAAAGCCGGACGGAACGCTTGCTGTAGAGGATGGCGACTTCTCGTCGCTGGGAACCTACCCCGCTTCGCGTGTGTTTGACCGCGCTGTAGAACTCTACCGCAAGGCGGGAGAGGCGCAGGGCGAACATTTTGAGATAGGGCAGTATCTGCATCAACTGGTTATAGCGGCGGGAGCGCGAAATGTACAAGCGCGTCTCGTGCAACCCGCCTACCTAAGCGGTATCGAAAAACGCCTTCCTTCATGGACAGTAGAGGAGGTTACCCCTTTTCTTATACAGGCGGGTATCGCTACACAAGAGGAGATAACGGAGATTCTGGGGGAGGTGCGTCGCTTAGAGAAGGATGAGACAGCTCTCTTTCTTATGGTGCGAATGACGCAAGTATGGGGAGTGAAGTAGGGGGAGCCAATCCCTCTAGCCCCCTTCACGAAACGGGAAGGGGGAACACCCGCCGTGAATGAGATAGCGGGACTAACGTTGTAATCTCGCACAACCTGCTCCCTTATTCCCGTGTCGAACGGGGGAAAGGGTTTGGGATAGGAGGGCGTAAACAGTACAACGGGCGTTTCAATCCTCTTGACCGCCTTGTAGGCAAGTCGCCCCTCTCCCAATTCGGGAGAAGGACTTCCGCAGGACAGGTTGAGGGCGGACTGGGGTTAGGTTCAGAGAGGCAAGCCATGCGTATCGGACTAAAAGACATAGACCCGGAGATAGCTGTGAAGGTGGGGGAGCGTCTGCTCTCGCCGCTCAAGGACTTTCTTGGCGAAAACATCCACTGGAAGGGGATACCTTGGCGGGTACGCTGGCAGGCAACTACAGGTGCGCCCGCATTCCAGCGCAAACGTGAACCCAACTCCGATGAACGCGCCGCCTATGAAATGCGGAGTCGGCGAGATGATAACCACGCTTACCGCGTAATGGGGGCGATCCTCGCTCCTTTTGCGACGGCATTGGGGCTGGTTATGGCGTTGAGCGGTGGGCATGAACCAACTACAGGGCTTCTACTCATTTCTGGTGCCACATGGGTAGGAGGAACTGCATTCGGAATGTGGTGGGCGCAAAAAGCGCACCCACAAGCACGCCTAGGCTACTCTTTGAGCCTAGCAGAGATGCGCTCCGTCTTCCCAAACATCACCCTAAGCCGAGCAGAACGTGTCTACTGTGATGCACTATTAATGATGGTTCGCACGCAGACCGACAGTGGAACAGAGCGCACCTTTCAGGAGATAATGCTCCAACTGAATACACTGCTTCAGAACTATCGCCAACTCGATCAGAGGCGGCAGAGTCTTCTGCCCATTTTAGGTATACACTCCGTATCTGACCTTGAGCGCGAGTTTGGAGAGTTGGGACGTAAACTCGACGCTATCTCCGACCCCATCACGCGCAACGCAGTGCAGCAGAGCCTTGAGATGTGTTCGACACGCCTCGAAAATGCGCGTCAGATAATACAGAACTTAGAGCGTTTGCAGGTTCAGCAGGATGCTATCGTTCAGACGCTCGCCTCCGCACTCTCCGCAATGGCGCGTATGCAGACCGCCCCCGTTCTGCAAGCCGGAGAGACCGCGCAAGAGATAGCGCAGACGGTATCGCAGATGAACCAGCAGACTTGGGCGGTGGAGAAAGCGGTTGAAGAGGTTATGACGATTGGGATTGAGTAGTTATCATCCATCCGGTTTTAAAAAGAAAGAGGCGGATTTTGAGCGACAAGGGTAAAGTCATTGTTATCGGTTCGGGGCCCATTCGTATTGGGCAGGGAATAGAGTTCGACTACAGTTGTGTCCACTGCGTATGGACGCTTCGCGAGTTGGGCTATGAAGCCATTATTATTAACAACAATCCCGAAACCGTCTCCACAGATTTCGACACGTCCGACAGGCTCTTTTTCGAGCCGCTTACTGTTGAAGACGTGATGAACATCATCGACCGCGAAGAGCCGGAGGGTGTGATTGTTCAGTTCGGGGGGCAAACAGCCATTAACCTCGCGAAGCCCCTTCACGAAGCGGGCATCCGAATTTTCGGGAGCTCCTACGATTCGATAGACCTCGCTGAAGACAGAGATCGCTTCGACAACGTTCTCCGCGCCCTAAACGTCGCCAAACCACAAGGACGCGCCGTCACAAACGAAAAAGATGCGCTTATAGTTGCAGAAGAGATAAGTTATCCGGTGCTTGTGCGCCCGTCTTATGTATTGGGAGGTCGCGCAATGGAGTTGGTCTATAGCCGCGCCGACCTCGAGCGTTATATGACTTACGTAGTGGATGTATCCCCCAAAGCCCCCATTCTGATAGATAAGTACATTATTGGGAAAGAGGTGGAGGTAGACGTTATTAGCGATGGGGTGGACTGTCTTCTGCCCGGCATTATGGAGCATATCGAGCGGGCGGGCGTTCACAGCGGCGACAGTATGGCGGTCTATCCGCCGCAGACCCTTTCGCAAGATGTGATAGACCAGATTGTGCGAGTCGCCACAAGTCTTGCACTTCGCCTTGAGGTACGCGGGCTGATGAACATTCAGTTTGTGGTAGACCATGAGACGAACACGGCGATGGTTCTGGAAGTGAACCCACGCGCCTCGCGAACGGTTCCCTACCTCTCTAAAGTGACAGGTATTCCTATGGTGAAGGTCGCCACTCGCGCCATGATGGGAGTATCGCTCAAGGAGCAGGGTTATGCCAGCGGACTACACCCCAATCAGGGAAGTATTGCGGTGAAAGCGCCGGTCTTCTCCTTCCTGAAACTGACTCAGGTGGACATCGGCTTGGGTCCCGAAATGAAGAGTACGGGCGAAATCATGGGCGTAGACACAAAATACCCGCTTGCGCTCTATAAAGCCATGCTCGCTTCGGGGATAGACGTGCCGACGGGCGGAAATCTTATCGCGACTATCGCCGACCCAGATAAGGCGGAGGCGGTTCCGATAATTCGAGGCTTTCAGGAGATGGGCTTCCACATCTACGCTACGGCGGGAACCGCTTCCTACCTGACGCAACGCGGGATACCTGTCACCACCGTTCACAAACTGCACGAAGCCGACGAGAATATCACGTCGCTTATCCGTAGCGGCAAAATCAGCCTCCTCATCAACACGCTCTCCACCGACAAACGGATAGAGCGGGAAGCCATT
>JAPLCR010000596.1 GCA_026392135.1 Armatimonadota bacterium | reverse complement strand
GCCTGTTGGAGTTGTTCCAGAGGCATCGCCCGCTCGCCTGTACGCAAACACCGTTAAAACCACTGAGAGTGCAATTACTCCGACAAGCAGAGTTACTTTTTGCAAGTTTGTAGGTTTGAATAGCATAGACGCGCCTTTCAAGCACTCTCCACCGCCCCTCTTCAAATCACGAATTGGAGCGGGAGAGAGGGGAGTTACGGAATACGGTTAATCATTCGATGGCAGGTTGTCGCTATTGTGCATCCCCTGATTAGCGACATCGTTCGCGTCTTTCTTAGGGTCGAGGGTCGCGTTGAACTTGAACCACTTCGCATGACCATCCAGCAGGGTGTAGTTGTTTCCCTGCGAGTGACGACCGACGTTCAACGGGTCTGGAACCTGAGAATCGCTGTCCGCATCGCCTATCCTATAGCCGGATCCGTCCAGAAAACCGCGCTCCCAGTTGCTATCCGGCGCGGAAGCCCACGGATGATAGTCGAAGAAGGCGATACCCGCATGACGCTCTCCGATGACTATCTGCTCGGCGGGACGGGAGAACATCCCGATAAAGGCTCCATGCGAGAAGAAGCCGTTGATGAGATAGTCCGTGCGGTAGGTCTGCCAGTCGTCGAGGGTGACGGGGTAGGGGAAGAGCGTCGGCGTGTCGTTTGCGGACGGGTCGCGGAATATCTGGTTGCTCTTCACGTAGGGTTGAAGCGGCTGATACCATGTGTAGAGGTTGGCGATGGTTTCAGGCGGTGCGAGGTCGTGATGGGTGCGGCAGGTGCGCTCATCCCAGTCCTGCGTGTACATACCAATAGCCACGCCAATCTGTCTGAGGTTAGACAGGTCGGCAGTGGAACGCGCCTTTTCTCTTGCCTGTGCGAAGACGGGAAAGAGAATAGCCGCGAGAATCGCTATAATAGCGATAACTACGAGCAACTCAATGAGAGTAAAGCCGTGTTTGTAGGCTTTCATGGGTGCAAACCCCTTTCGTGTGGTAGTGCGGAGCGTTCTCGCCTGCCAAAATTAGGGAGGCGAAGCGACGCTCTGCGTGGTATACGAGTGAACGAAAGGGCTAAAGAAGCGGTACAATCAATAGGGGAAATGGGGGTGATTGCATCACTCTCGCCCGGCGTGCGGGTGTTATCAGCACCCGCACGCTTTTTTGTCGTCAACTCAGGTAATGACTACCGCCAACATATTAGGAACGCTACTCTTCCGACATCTACTGAGGATGTGGCGGCAAGGCGGCGTGACTATAGGTTATCGGGAGCCGAATACGCTTGTTTTTGAGTGTCAAAAGGTGATATCGAAGGCTAAAAACGGAACGAGGGAGTCAGACGAGAGGCGGACCGCGCGAGGAGGTTGGGAACGTCCTCGAACGCAGGCTACGCGGTAGCGTAGTGACAACGCGGATGGAAACAGACGGAGAAAAGTCGAACTTGAGGGCGGGCAACGCCGCCGAAACGTTCATGTCTTGCCATTCGCACGCTACGCAGTGAGTAGGGGCGGTGATTTTGGCTCTGGCGACCAACTGGGTCTGAACAGGGATTTGCGCCTGTCTGGTTGACGAGGAGTGATAGCGCCCTACCAGAAGTTGCGAGTCCTCGCCCTGATGCTGGTGCTGGAAAGGCAACGCCAGACTGAGAAAGGCATAACATAGGCATACGAATGCCGCAAGCGAACGCGATGGCTGATTGCGATAGAGTAGCCGTAGCACAGATGTATGTCCTTTCTCCTGATTCAATTCACAACTCTATTATAACACAGGTTTCTCGATACTTGTTAAAGGCGCTTTCATTTTTCGTCACACGCTCTCTTCTACGCTCTGTGCTGTTTTTGTATGCTTGTACTCTCTATCCTTCGCTTTTTCCCCTGCGTGATTGTCTAGCGCGAAGGATTTTGGAATCCGTAGTGCAAGGCTATTGCCTCACTTTTGAATCTGTGCCGGCATAGTTACCTCCTCTCAACATCAAGGAGATTCGGCTTCCTCATGGTTGACCCCTCTTAGCAGTTGCTCCGGCGGCTCTTGCTCAGTTTTGCCCGTTACAGGGCGCAGGAGTTCGCTCGTGTCTTGCGGCACGGAGCTTCCGCGAAGCAGATTGTCGTGCAACTCCTCCTGTACGCGCCTCTCCTCTAAAGTACTCAATAGCCTCTCCGCCTTGCGCTGTAGGTTACGGTAGGGGTTCTCTACTGCTGTGACCTGCGGAAGCGCGTTTGTCTCTAGCACAGAGCGTTGCCAACTGGCGGTTTGCGCTCTTAGCTGTCTATCCTCGAACTCGCTCTGTTTCGCCATAAGTTGTCGTTTAAGGGCTTGCACTGGGATAATGGCGCGGGAGTCTCCTATCTTCTCAAGGGCATCGACGAGTAGTTCCACTCGCTCCATAGCATTAGGGGTCATCTTCTTTGTTTCCGTCGCGAGGAGAGTGTAGAGGTTGGGGATGGTCTCTTGGTCGAAAGCGCGATAGTGGTTGGATGTGAGGGTAGGGAGGAGTTTGAAAAGAGCGTATGCGGAACTAATAGCCATAGCAGGTTGTCCGGAGGACATACCCATCGGACTATTAACCGCCTCACGAGCAAGAACGGGAATGGCTTCAGGAACTCCTAACTGACCTAGCAGAATAACGCTAGTAACCCGCGGGAAAACATGGCTTGGCACTTGGGACAGAGCGCGAAACATTGGAATGAAAATGAGTACGCCAATCGCGATGGCTAACACAGGAGCGTGTCCATAAGAAGCCAGCCAAGGAAGTAGTGTGAAAGCAACCAGCCACCCGCTGAGATGGAACACATTGAGTAACAACCTGTTAAGTAGGCTCCTCTTTGTGAGGTTTATGATGGGAATAAGCGTGTTCGCTACCGCCCTCCGCTCCGCCTCCGTGAGTTCAAACTTTGTGAGCAGCCTCAATGCTCCAACATATTCGACATGGTTTTTCGGGAGTCTGCTCACCTGGTTGACAACATACCAGAGTGTCTCTCTCAGCGTAATATTGTAGTCATCTTTAAGGGGTTTTTGTGCCCATGTTCGCGATTTTGAATCGCGGCAGGCTTTGTTGAGTTCTTTGAGAATCCGAGGGGAGAGCAGGATTTCGCTCTCCGCCAGGTTGTCTTCATTCATGGTTCACCCCTCTTAGCAGTTGCTCCGGTGGCTCTTGTTCAGTTTTGCCCGTTATAGGGCGCAGAAGTTCGCTCGTGTCTTGCGGCGCGGAGCTTCCGCGAAGTAGGTTGTCGTGCAACTCCTCCTGTATGCGCCTCTCCTCCAGTGTCTTCAATAGACTCGCGATACGCGCTTGCAACTCGGCGAAAGGCTTCACTGGCTCTGGCGGACGAAGGAATCTAGCGTCCTCGCTGGCGTGCTGCCTTAGATGCCTAAACTGCTTGCGGAATAACGCCTCATTGTAGGCTTTTTCTCGTGCTGCAAGGTATTTTTGTAGCAATACGACACTTGGAATAGCCCGCGAGTCCCCAATCTTGCTAAGGGCTTCTAACAAACAGCGGGTTCTCGAATGGGTATTAAGGGTGATGGAGAAGCGCTCCTCTTCCAGAATACGGCAAAGGTTCAGAACCGTCTCACGGTCAAACGCGCCATAGTGCGCGGGAGTTAGTTCTGACAGTATCTGGCATAGGGTAGCGTGATGCTTCCGGTATCTCTGCTGACTGAGAGTGGGTATCGCCTCCACCACGCCTAGCTCGCCCAGCAGGAAGATACTATGTCGGCGTATTTGAGCAGTAAGCGCATACACCGCAAGCATATCAAAAAGTGCCGTGCATCCGATAGCGCATCCTAAAACCGGGGGAGCTATTCCCTCGAAAAACAGTGCGAGGAAATCCCTGGAATAGAGTAGTAGTATGAAGGCGAACAGAGTGAAATCTCGAATGTAGGCGCGACTATAACGCGCCTTTAAGACATGAATCAGTTTTTGTGCGAGAGTCTGTTTGCCCTCTTCATGTGTCTCCATTCCAGAGAATCCGGCTAACGCTCCCAGATAGTAGCTCATGCTGAGGCAGTTTCGTGGGTTTGTGTTTAGAACGTAAAGATAGATGTCCCATACGCTGATGGCGTACTGTCGGGGCTTCGCCCCGCGCCAACGCGCCAAAAAGACACAACGGCACATATACAGCAAATCCTGTCGCTGTCGCCGCGATAATCGAATTGCGCTCTTAGCATCGGGGTGCTGATCCATTTTTGCGCCTTTTTAGCCTCCGTTCACTTCCCGCTCCGGTCAGCCCCGAAATCCTCTGTACAGGCGTTCAGGGAGACCGGAAAAGCCCGCTAAAGACTAGCAGGCAGAGACAGAGCAGTTCAAGTCTAGGGGGTGCGAACCCTCTAATACTCGTAGCTGCGGGTTGTTTCGCGCCTCCTCCAGCAGGGAGGCTGAGATTTCGATATACTGCACGTCTGCCGTATTTTTGATACGGGCAAAGCGCACCTCCTCACGGGTTTTGCGACCGCAAATTCCGTACATAGTACGCACGCAGTCCTCTTTCGTCGGCATAATGAGAGGAATACGCCCCCGCAACGCCCCGCCTTCGCCGCTCGTTCGCAGGTTGATGAAGGTTGTAGTGAAGTCGGCTTTCTCTATCAGAGCCTGAGTCGTAATATCCGCCAAGCCAAGTGCCGTTGCGTTGCCGTGCGACTCTTTCGTAAGGTCAAGAACAGCGATAAGGCGCACGTCCGGCTTACCCCACTCCTCCTCTTTCAGGCTAGGCAGAAACCCGCGCCCGATAACGTGCGTGTCCATCCCCGCGCCGCTGATATTCTTGCCCATCTCGTCAACAACCAGTGCGTCCAGCTCATCGAAAGGCAGGTGAGGCGCAAGTGCGCGAGAGTGAGATAGAAGTGCTTTTTCGCCCTCGTTTGCAATTTGATTCGCGGGAAGCGTGTGGATTTCACAGGTCTTCCCAAAGTTGTTTTCGATGAGTGCGACACCGCCTACTATCGGGAGTTTCGCAACGAGAAAACGGGCGATACGCGGCACGAGGTCGCGTAGACCGTTTACGCCGTACTGATGTACGCACTCCGCGCCAAAGCGCTTGCCTAGCCCGATAACGCTCATCTTGGCGATGCCGCTCTCAATCTCGCCCTTAAAGTCCGTGTGGTGCTTGATGCGGTTGATAAGCAGGATAGCGTCGGCGGAGTGGGCGTTTTTGTCCGCGTAGACCTTCTGCCCCACGTAGTCGCCTGCGTCCGTGCCCGTCAGTTCGCCCATGAAGACGGTCTCCATTGAAGAGCGAATCTCCGTACCCGCGCTCTCCTCCGTAACGCCGTAGTCTGCAAGAACCTGCCGTTGCCCCTCATCCGTCGCGCCGCCGTGACTTCCCATTGCAGGAATAATGAACGGACACAGACCATTCGCTTTTAACTCTGAAATCACGGCGCGAACAACCGGAACTAGATTATCTAGCCCCCGGCTGCCAACACCCACCGCGACAGTTGCGCCCGCTTTAAGGCGCGGGTCTTGTAGAAGCCCCCTTACCGCCTGACGCGCCTGCGCCGTCACCTCATCCGCAGTGAGAGGCGTTCTGCTCTCCAACTGCTCCACCGTCCATACCTCCGGCAGAGGGATGTCGGGATAGGTGTATATATCCAGAGGGAGCGAAACCGTTATCATACGACTCATCTTTGCTTCTCCTTAAAATCCTGTTGTTTTGCGTGAACCATGAGCGTCGCCACTCGAATCGCTTCCAGCATACTCTGTTCGCGTGCGATGCCCTTACCTGCAATATCAAATGCTGTGCCATGGTCTACAGAGACCCGTATTATCGGCAAGCCTAGCGTCACATTTACGCCTGTATCGAAGCCATGCAGCTTCACCGGAATGTGCCCCTGGTCGTGGTACATAGCGACCACCAAATCGTAATCGCCATTCGCCGTCTTCGCAAAAACGGTGTCAGGGGGTAGGGGACCCTCGGCATGGATACCCTCTGCTAGAGCCGCTGAAACGGCGGGCGCAATCTCCTCAGCGTCCTCCATCCCGAATAGCCCATGCTCTCCCGCGTGCGGGTTCAACCCTGCGACGGCGATATGCGGTTGCACAATACCCAGACTCCGGCACGCTGTAGCACCGAGCCGAATGCACTCCAATATTCGCGCCGTCTTCACCCGCTCAATTGCTTCACGCAGAGAGACGTGCGTACTGACGTGTATTACCCGTAGATTACCCGATAAGAGGAGCATCCCGTACTTCTCAGTGCGGGTTATGTCGGCGAGTAACTCCGTGTGTCCCGGATAGGCGTAGCCTCCCATCGCCATCGCCTCTTTATTTAGAGGAGCCGTGACCACTGCCGAGAACTCTCCCGACATGACCGCTTGCGCCGCCACGACCACCGAGTCGCCGCCCGCTCGCCCCGCCTCCGCCGACAGTTCACCGAAGCGAACCCCGCTCAAATCTGCCCGTGTAGACTGAACCACGCAGACGACATCGGTATCTGGAACCCCTTCAGCGGCAGGCATTACGCGCAGAGGCAGGCGCATCTCCTTCGCCACTTTTTGAAGGTAGAGAACATCTCCAAACACAAGCGGCACACACTGCTCATAAACCGACTCATGCTGAAGGGCTTTCAAAACTACCTCTGCGCCCACACCCGCAGGGTCTCCCATCGTTATAGCGAGATGCGGTAAACTCTCTTTCAAAAAGCCTTCTCCTTTATCAGTATACGGGAGAGCGTGTCGGGACTCCCGAAGCCTCCCGCCTTTGTAATCACTGCCCAAGACTCCCCTGTTCGAGAGTGTAGTATCCCGCGAACCAGCCCCGGCTCCAACTCTCCCAATACCTCCATGTGCGTAATATCCAGAGCCTTCGCGACATGATAGGCGGTGTCGCCCCCCGTCAAGAAGAGAGTGCGAACGCTTGGGAGGGCGTGTAGAGCCTGCCCTACAACTCTTCCAAGCCCCGCTGATAGCGCGAGGTTTGAAGCCGTTTCCGGTGTCGTGAGGAGAACACAACGCGCTCCTGTACCAAAGAGGTGGCGTATCTCTTGCACTGTAGCGGCTTCGCGCCCGTCATTCCAAACCACAGGAGTGACTCCCAGTCTCTCCGCTACGCGCTTGGCTTGATTTCGACTCGCGGCATGGCGGCTACCAACAATCGCGAGAACACAACCTTCCTGAAACGGGGTCAACAGGTCAGGCGCGGGCGATGTCAGCATCGGTAGCCGTCGCGCCATCGCTCGTGATAGCCCAGCGGAACCGACAGGCAGATACCGCGTTGGCGCGTATGCCAGTGCCTCTGCTAGAGCGTCAAGGTCGGCTTCCGTCGCCGCAGAACAGAGAGCCACCCCGCCTTTCGGGATACTCAAGAGTGTCTCACACAGAGGGGTTTTCCCCGCCCGTACCTCTTCCAAGGAGAGCGTCACCGCCTTACCTGCAACCCCGAACACCTCCACCACGCCCCGCGCTTCGTCCGGCGGGGCGAACTCCGTCTCCTGCCAAAGCCTACCGTTCACGAAGAGGCTATCGCCCTCCACGGTGCGCCCATTCGCGGGGAACGCAGGGCAGATAATGGCGACCCCTTGTGGAAACGCCCTGCGCCACACCTCCAACTCCAACGCCAGCCAACCCCGTAACGCGCTATCCACCTTTTTATAGAGATAGGTTGGTGCGGACTGTTTCAGGCACTCAGCGACCCTCTCGATACGCCACGTAATCTCTCGTTCGTCTTGTAGGGCGCGGGTATCGGTGTTCCAGACGCTGACCTCCGTCTCTACCTCCGCACTGTACTCCAGCGCGACAGATGCGGAAAGCCCCCGCACTGCGAAGGGAGCCGCCACATCCGCCGCGCCCGTTAGGTCATCCGCAACTATCCCGAACTGCATAGATGTTTGCATAGTACGCAATGAGTTCACCAAAAGAAGGGCAACGTCCTGCTCTATAAAAAATATGGTGGGGCTATGGTGGCTTTCAGGCACTGTGTCGTCATACTGCATTCCACATTTAATGCTTCGTTATGCTCATGGAAGGGCTTACGGTTTTGAGCCTATTGGAGAGTTGCCTGCTCTATCAGTCTGTTGGGGTTCAATTACAGAGTTTTGCGTAAAATTCATGTAGAATTTTGATAGCCACCCTTGAAAAATAGTAGCCTTTTGTGCGTTAATAGAGTAGTAGAGTATTTAACCCTCTCCAGAGAACAAAGAGGTCAGTAAGAATGTCGGGAAATCCACACATCGTCGTTCGAGATCTACGCAAAGTATACAAAGTGCATGAGCGCGAGGCAGGCGCGACGGCATCCCTCAAAAGCCTTTCGCGTAAACCGTCTCGGTATGCTCCTTCTGGATAGGGGTATAGGGTGTACCTTCAACAGCTACTTCAAAATCACCTCTGAACGCTTCAAAGCCACCCTGTACATCCTACATCACTCCTTCGGTACGCACCCCGTCGTGCAAGAATTACTCGGTCACACCCAGCTCGTCACCACGCAAGTCTACGCGCACGTCATTCCATAGCATCTCACCGAAGTCTATGAGAGGTCTCACCTTTCCGCTCAAGACGCGTAAAACACCCCCGATCACAAGAAAACAGAGGGGGCGGCGCAAAACTGCGCCGCCCCCTCATTCGCCTAAAGCGACTTTAGCCCCCTCTACTTGAGTTCGTCTGGCGTCTCGTTCGCTCTTCCTCGCGAAGATTCCAATAGCAGGTCTATAATCTCCGCAATAGTCGGGTAGATGGTCGTCTGCCCTAATATCAGGCTCTCCTGCCGAATGGCGGCGGAGCCTGCTTGGCGCACGAAGTAGCCTATAAGGGGAATGTCCTTAATGTAGTTAAGCTCTTTCAGGAGCGGGATGCCTCCGCTACGTCGCTCTGGGACTCCAATTTTCGAGTTGGTCTCGAATCGGGAGATTTCGCGTAGTTCGAGGTTGCTGAGCTGCACTTCGGTGTTGATAGTGTGGCGCTCTACGCGGGGAAGTTGCCGCGTTCGCGTACCGTTTGGCTCTTGAACGTTCACGGTTCCTGCAAAGTCGAATTTGAACCGCAACGCCTGACCGGAGGGGTCGAATATGGGGGTCACCTGAATCAAGTCGCCGCTATTGACGCTGTAGATTTCGCCCGGGTCTTGAGGAAGTGTGGCAAGCCCGTTAAAGAGCGATATTATGCCGGCGGCAAGAGAGCCTAAGTCTTTGCCGCTACCGTTAAAAGCGAGTTTGCTCGCCGTGTAAGCAGTCGCCGCGCCTTCGGCGGCGCGGGCTACATTGCGAAGCCCGATTCCCTGTCCTATCTGGGCGAGTTGCGTAGCCTGTTGGAGGAAATCTTGCTGAGTTTGTATGTTGGCGTTCGCGCTTGCATTGGTATCCACGCGGGCTACCATGCGGTTCGTGGCGAGAATGGAGGTGCGCTGAATAACTCCAAAATCCACTTTGCTTCGGTTGACGATAACGCGCATATCTTGCAGTAAAGGTTGCACAAAAAATCGGTCAAAATCGTCCTCTATGGCGACAATCATGCGCTTCAGCAGGTCGTCCACAGCGGCGATACGCGCCGTGGACTGCGAAAGAGGGTCGCGCTGAAGTTGCGTCTCCGCTATCTGCCATGCAGTCTTGGGAGCCATTTTCATAAAAGCGGCATCTGCTTGTGGAGCGTTCGGTAAAGTTATATTCAATCTACGCTCAGGTATTGTCTCCAGAAAAGATATCGCTGCCTGCCCTGCTGTATACCAGTATCCTCTAGTTCCAGTTGGTAGCGGTGTCAGAGCGGCTTGCGGGGAGAATGTCGCGGAGAGCCAGCCTAT
>JAPLCR010000567.1 GCA_026392135.1 Armatimonadota bacterium | reverse complement strand
AAAAACTGGTCATCAGGATATATGCCCGCCGCCTATCAGGGAACAGTACTCCGCTCACAAGGCGACCCCATTCTCGACCTCAGCCGACCAGAGGGGATGACCTCCGAGGCTCAGCGTGACGTACTGGATTCATTAGGGAGGCTCAACGAAACCCACCGTCAGCCTCGCGTAGACAACTCTAACCTTGCGGCACGCATTGCAAGTTATGAGTTGGCGTACAAAATGCAGTCTCATGCCCCCGAAGCGGTGGACATATCGAAAGAGCCAGAAAATATCAAGGCGTTGTATGGTTTGGACAAAGAGGAGACCCGTGACTTCGGATATCGCTGTCTTCTGGCGCGGCGTATGGTGGAGCGCGGAGTACGCTTTATCCAACTCTACGGCGGAGGCGGAAACACGAACTTCCTAAACTTCTGGGACGCGCACGGCGGCATTGTAGCGAACCACAACCGCAACGCCCTCCGAACAGACAAGCCTATCGCTGGGCTACTCAAAGACCTAAAACAGCGAGGTTTACTCGATTCCACACTCGTTGTCTGGGGCGGTGAGTTTGGGCGCACATCACACGGCACAGGTGATGGACGCGATCATAACGCCTACGGCTTTACAACCTGGATGGCGGGAGGCGGTATCAAGGGCGGCGTGTCGGCAGGAGAGACCGACGAACTAGGTATGGAGGCGGCGGTAGACAAGTACCACGTCAAACACCTCCACGCAACAATATTGAATCAGATGGGGCTTGACCCAAACCGTCTTGCGTACCTCTACAGTGGTCTCAACCAAAAGCTAGTGGGGGTAGTTCCTGTAGAACCGATACGCTCAATTATCTCATAAGCGCAAGATTCTGTACGCCTTACGGGGTATAATTTTTTACCGCAACCTTTTACGGCGAAGAGTCGTCTTTAATAGTAGAAGACGCACTACAGAGTGCTTTGGAGGTGTTGCACGCTTCTATAATTCCACCTACTCAGGTCTCTCTCATGGAGAGTAGCCGATTCACCTAGTAGACAGCTCCTTTTCTCAAACAGGGCGAGGAGTGCCCGATTCGGGCAGAGTAGTCACCTATAATTTTGAATGAGGGGCTTATTTTACGATAAACCCCTGTTCTGTAAGGAGAACCTTTTTGAAAGTTACCTCTTCTCGACGTGGTTTCACGCTCATCGAGTTGCTCGTTGTGATAGCCATTATCGCCATTCTCGCAGCAATACTGTTCCCAGTCTTCGCGCAAGCGCGTGAGAAAGCCCGACAGACAAGTTGTCTGAGCAACAATAAGCAGTATGCAAGCGCGATGCTCATGTACCTGCAAGACTATGATGAGACCTTTCCACAGTCGGCGGTACTCACGCCTACCTGTGTGGAGACGATGTATCACCTCATAGACCCCTACGTAAAAAACAAACAGATTGCAGTCTGCCCCTCAGATGCACAAGCCATCAATATCCAAGCCGCCACAGGTATCCCCTGCCCCGGAACGCCAGACTTTGTGAGTTACACCGTCAATCGCTCCGTCTTCAAGGACGGCTTTGTACCCGGTGCTACTCCGGTACACCTTCCCGCTATCTCCCGTCCCGCCGAAACCGCTATGACCTACGATGGAAACATCGCGTTCAGCGGCTCTTTTGAGCAGTGGCAGATTGTTCAGGCGCGGCACAGTAGTACCTTCAATGTGAACTTTGTGGATGGTCATGCACGAAGCGTTGTCGGAACCAAAACAGGACAACTTCCGCAGTTCACCGTAATGGGACCAGGCAAAATGCTCGACCTATTCACCATTGGCGCGAACGGCGGCTACTATGCTGGCAAGTACGAAGCGAACGGCATCCCCGAATAGTCGCTTTGTAAACACAACGAAAAAGTCCCGCTCTCTAAATTAGGAGAGCGGGACTTTTTATCTTCTCAGGCTTATCTCATGGAGAACAGCAGAATCACCTTGCAGACAAGTCCTTCTCCCGAATCGGGAGAGGGATGCCCGCAGGGCAGGGTGAGGGCTGAGTCGTTATGGGATTTTTTATGTTTTCAACGCTTCAATGCAGTGCGATTCTCGTCTTAGAAACGCACCGTAGCGCGGAAGCGAAGACCAGAGCCTGCGGTGGGAGGAGTTGCACTTCCTGACAGCGTAGTAGAGCCTGCGAGGAACTCATAACCGAGGAACCAAGCAGCGTTCTTCGAGACCTCATACGCAACACCCAGCGTGGTACGATGGATGGAAGGCAGAGTGGAATCAGGGGAGTAACCTTCATAGCGAAGCAAAACTTCCACTGGGGCACGCAGATGGCGACCAACCGTTAGGTAGTAGCCATCGCGTTTGAGCGTAGCACTTCCTGCGGCATTCAGGTCGTTACCAAAAAGGTACTCGCCCTGAACACGCCAACGAGGACTCACATAACCCGCCTCAAACCCATAACGCTCACGCTCTGCAAGAGCCGCACCGCCGGTAGAGCCACCAAGGTTCGTGACGGAACCCTGCCGCATAGAGAAGCCAAAGGAGAGGTGTCCGTCTGCAATGGGGTGATTTGCGGTAGGCGTGAACAGAATACGTGCGCTCAAAAGTTTGGTGGCTTTTGCAGTAGACTGATTACGACCTGCGCCATTCATCAGGGCGAGGCTATAGGCAAGTGTGGTCGGGGTAGCTTTGGAGAAGGAGCCTTGATAAGGACTCATTATCGCAAACCCCATGTCGCGGTCATGGTTGGTAGCTAGTTCGTCCACCACAATCGCCCGCTCTATTAGAGGCAGCATCTCGTCTGGGTGGATCTGTTCAAAACTGTAGGAGGTCTTGAACTGCCCGAATCGGTAGAGGGGAGAGTTGCCCCCCTTGGTATAGGTGATGAAGGCATCGCGGAGTCCGCTAGTCGAGGCGGTGAATTCGTTAAGAATCGTATAGCTAATTTTTTCGGTGATGTCGCCTTTAACTCCTAAGCGAACACGCCGTAGACGAAAGCGACTCGTGTCGTTTCCGTTGGTGCTTTCGGCTTGCGCTTGCACATAGCCAGTAACTACTGCGGTGGGCTTCTTCTCTTCGGGTTTGTCCTCTGCACGGGCAATAGCCGCCGAAAAAAGAAGAGTGCTTGTTACGCCTACCATCATTGGCAGCGTTTTACGTGTGCGAATCATTGTATTCTCCTCGCTTAGCGTTATGGTTAGCCTTCAAGCAAAAGCGAAAACGGATGCAAAGGGAAGAGGATCTATCCTTGTTGCGACACTCTCTTGTCCATGCACAAGCCCTTCTTCGTTAACTGCCTGAGAGCAGAAGGTGTCTCAGCAACAAACACCTATCTTAATAATCATACCCAAACTCTTTCGTTTTGTATCGTTTCTTAACAGAAAGTTAATAATCACCCGTGAATCACTTCCGTCAATACCACTATTCCTCTCTGTATTGCCTCCTCTGTAGCGGATACGAAATTCAGGCGAAGTGCACTCTCCCCCCCTCCATTAGGATAAAAACTCTCCGCAGGAACGTAAACAACTCCGCGCTCCATCGCTTTCACAAGCAGGTTTTTCGTATTAAACGAATCAGGCAAACTCAACAATACGAACATACCGCCCTCCGGTTCTGTCCACTTCGCCACACCTGTCAGGTTTTCCGCTAGAGCCGCTAGCAGTGCCTTACGCCGCGAACTATAGACGCGGTTTTGCGCCTCAATTTGCGGGTTGAGCCAGTCGCGTTCGCAAAACTGATACACAATCCGCTGAGAGAGTGAGTTCGAGTGCAAGTCGGTTATCTGCTTGAGTTGTGTGAGGCGGTTGACAAGCTCAGGCTGTGCGTAGAGATAACCCACCCGTAACCCCGGCGCAACGATTTTGCTAAAAGTGCCGGTGTAGACAGCGTAGGGGTTTCGGGCGAGAGAGGTGACCGAGGGCAGTGACTCGCCGCTATGCCGCAGGTCGTGGTAGGCATCGTCTTCGAGGAGAGGGATTCGCTTCTCTGCAAGTGCCTCCGCGAGTTTTTGCCGACGCTCTAGCGACTGAGTAACGCCGGAGGGGTTCTGGAAGTTGGGCAAGGTGAACGCAAGGCGCGGAGTCGTCCTCTTTATTGCAGAGATAGCCTCCTCTACGCACATTCCTTCGGAATCGACAGGAACGGGCAGATAGGTCGCCTCGTAACTGTCGAAAGTCTGAATAGCGGCGAGGTAGGAGGGGCTTTCAATCAGTACAGGCGAGCCTTCATCCAGAAAGAGCCGCGCTGTTAAATCCAGCGCCTGCTGAGAGCCGTGTGTAATAAGAATGTGTTCAGGAGTGGCTTCGGTTAGTCCGCGCTGTCTTAGGCGTTCGGCAACCCATGCTTTAAGAGGCGCGTATCCATCTGCCGCTCCATATTGCAGGGCGGCTCTGCTGTCGTTGGCGAGTATCTCTTGCGTAATAAGCGCGATTTTCTCGGCGGGGAAGAGGCTAGGGTCAGGGAGACCGCTTGCAAACGAGATATACTCTCCCTGTGCAGTCTTCTTGAGTAGCTCCATGATGGCGGATGCGGTGACGCGGGACATTCGGCGGGCAAATGGGGTGGGCTGATTCATACGGCGGGGCAGGCTCTCCTTTGAGGTTGGTTCTGACTAACTGCTTCTATAAACACGAGCCAATCCCCTTCCAGAAACGAGAAGAGGACGGGGGTTAGGTTAAAAGAAGGGCTGAGTAGCTACGCCCCTGCTCCTATTGACCGTTCGCCCCCGTCCAAAGTTGCAAGTATGCACCGTTCGCGCAAGAGAAAATACGCCTAACCTTTCACGCGCAAAAGGCTACACGCCTGCTCGTATCCCTCTGCACGCTTGCCGTATTCGCTTGCCGTTACTCTAGCGAGAGCGGTGATATGATCCCACCTGTGCGCTTTGCGGGTGCGGCTAAACTCTTCAGACACAGTGCGATAGTACTTCTCTGCGTGGAGAGAGCCGTCTTCACTGGTAGCATAGCGTAGCAGCATCTCGAAAACAGGGCGAGCAGAGTGCCCCATAGTGCCATAGCGTTGAGCGACTGCAGCAGCGCGAGACTGATTGTTCTCTCGGATAGCCCCCTCCAACTCCCGTAACAGGCTAGCAGGGTCTTGTGCTTTTACCTCTGCCTGATGTTCGGCGAAGGGATAGGGCGGAAGATTCGCCCAGTCGCGACCTGTCGAAGAGACTAGATGATAGCCCGCAACAATCAAGCCCGTAATAGCGTTGTAGGGTTGACTTACTTTAGCGATGTTACGCCAAGCATTCATAGAGTCAGAGGCGTGTACACCGTAAGAATCGCCGTGTACGCTTCCGATAGGCTTACCGGGATACGCCTGAGTTCGCCCCGGATCGCGTAGCACCTGCTGTGACGCGGCTAGCGAAAGAGCCTCACCAATAGCACTGTGCGAAAAGCCCTCCGCAAGTGCCCCCGCGACGGTGAGTGCCGCCTGCGATGGAGTCGAACCTAATAGTGTATTGCAGAAAGAGCGAACCCAGCTATCATCCGCCTCTCTAGTCCCGCGTGACCTATTCGGGTTATGGTAGAGGTCGAGGGCTTTCGGTAGCACTGCGCGAATCCCCGGTTCGGGATACCCGTGAACAACACGGCTTTTCTCTACGTTAACGCAGTAGCGTACAGACTGCCGCAATGTCGTATGTGCATACTCCTTGCCCGTCAACCCAAGCATATCCCAAGCCCTATAGGCTAGAACCACGCGATGCACATCGGCATCGTCCTGCACAAGTGCCTGTAGATCGTTGTAGGCTTCGGCAGGAGAGTGAGCGATAAGCCCCGCAAACAGTCCTTCAGACCTATCTAAATTCCCTTGCCGTACTGCATCTCGTAGCGAAATACGTCTCTCATTCGATGGAACGACAGGGTGTGCTTCAACGGGATGCAGAACTTCACTACTGCGTCCCCCCTTCACCTGAATCTGGTTGGTACTTCTATAGAGAACTTTCAATACGGGGAGTGCCTTGCGGTTGCTGGGCATCTCTTTCGTCATCTCATACGCAGGAGCCAGTGCCATGAAAGCGTGGAAGCCGATGTAGTCCTCGCCGCCGAAGGTTCTAGCATTGGCGAGCGCGGCGGCAGAAACAAGGTCGCGCAGTTCCGTTCCCTGAGCCAGATGCTCCACTACCAAGGGTAACATACGCTCCGCAGAGTTCTCTTGCAAGAGTTCGACGAGAGGCTCTAACCTGCCGAACTCAAGCGTTTTGCTATCCCCCTCCGCCAAAGCAGTGGAGATACCTAATTCTGAAGTGAGTGCCGCACCGACACTCGCTGTCAACATTCCCTTACCAACATCGGCAAGAAAGTCACGGCGTGTTCGTTGTTCCATGAGAAGACTCCTTATGCACAATACACTGAGAGATATTGCGAAGCTCGCAATAAAAAGTGTTTCCATACATCGAATGAAGATTCCTCTACAAAATTGCAAAGAAAGATTAAAAGTATCAGAGAAGCGGATGTAGGGTGTTAAGCGCGAGGGTGGGCACGTTTATACGCCTCGCGGAGGCGCATATCCGAGACCTGCGTGTAGATTTCGGTGGTGGTTATCTGGCTATGCCCCAGCAACTCTTGAATCACGCGCAGGTCTGCCCCGTGAGCGAGAAGGTGCGTGGCGAAGGAGTGGCGCAGTACATGGGGGGAGACGTTCTCCTCAATGTCGGCTTGTGCGGCGACGTGCTTCACGATGAGCAGAAGTTGTGCGGGACTGAGGGCTTCCCCTTTTGTGTTTGGAAAGAGGTAAGGGCTATTCGCTGCCTGCTCTGTAATGATGGCGGTGGGTCGCCCTGCACGTTTACGAGTGGGCATTGGCGATGGAGTGAGTACGCCGAGCTTGACTGCCTCTCTCTGTTGTAGATAGAGGCGCACATAGTCGAGTGCTACCTGCCCAACAGGTACGACGCGCTCTTTTTTCCCTTTACCATAACAGCGCAGAGTCTCTTTCTCAAAATCAATCTCGTCAATTTTGAGGCGGGAGAGTTCACTAACGCGAAGCCCCGTTGCATAGAGCATTTCGCATACCGTTTTGTCACGTAGCGAGTTTACTTCAGCAGGGTCGGCTTGTGTCAGAAGGCGTTGCATTTTCGCCTCAGAGAGGACGCGGGGAATGCGTTTGGGAATTTTGCGCCCCTCTATGCCTCTAGCTGAGCTATCCATGCCAACAAATGATGCTCTTGGAGGTCTTCGGCACTACGCGCCCCACGCTGAAGAGCGAGCATGGCGAACTGCTCTAGGTCGCTACGGTAGGCGGCGACAGTGTGGGGCGAGAGTCCCCGCTCCGTCTCGGCATACGCCACAAACCCTTGAATTTGCGCCAGCAGTGTCTCCATTTGGATAGCCTTTTTGAAGCACATAAAATTCCCGCCCACTTCAAAACGGGATAAACACTAACTAAGCGGTATTTCGCGCCCACCTCTAAATACACTCCACCCTACCCCATTGGTGTAAGTTGACATGGACAGAGCAATAAGGCAATCGTCGCGATATAGAATGCGTCGCCAGCGAGAGACCGCCGAAAACCTGCCAGTTCCCGCTAACCCGCTCCCTTTCTCCCGTGTCGAACGGGGGAAAGGGTTGGAGTTAGAGGGCATGAACGCTGGAAAGTACGTAACAATCACCACAACTGCCTATCCGTCGTCACCCCTTGCCCAGAATTGGGAGAGGAGCAAGGAGTCAGGGCTTTATATCTCGTACAGGTGCGCGGGTATCTCTATACGAGTAGATTTCGCCATCGCCTCGTTCGCTTTGATAGTCGCGACGCAGGCGCGTAGCCCCTCCATAGAGTCGCAGAAGACCTTTGCACCTTCGCGAATACTCGCCGCCCAGTTGTAGAATTCGAGGTCGTAAGCGTCTTTACCGTTACCTTCGGTGGAGAGGGTCGTCTCGCCAATTTTTGCGCCTGTGTTCAGCTTCTTAGTAGCGGAGGCGTTGAGAACCATGCCCTCTTTGCCGTTTGCGCCCTTCTCTTTGCTGGTGAACTGCGCCCAGTCGAGAGTCTCCGCTTTCGGCTCACGATACAGAAGCCCTTTGTCCATGTTCCCGTCGCCGACTGTTGTTATCAGCGTTCCCTTATCGCCCATAAACTCCTCTTGGAAGCCGTCGAACTGGTTCGTTGTCAGCGATTGATAGGTCACTTTCACGCCGTCAGGGTACTCGTAGATGCACTGCACATTGTCCCAAACGTCGCGCCCATCCTTCCAGTAGTCCACTCCTGCGACTCCCATGACCGCTTTGGGGACGGCGTTGAGAAACCAGTTCGTAACGTGAACCTGGTGACTGCCGAGTTCTGCCATCAAGCCGTGCGAGGTGCGTTTGTAGAGGCGCCAGTTCACAAGATGCTCCATGTCGTGCCAGTACTCGCGCCCCCCCAGCATTTTGGCTTGACCGGGGATACTGCGCCGCCATGCGCCGTTGCGGTTCCACTGAGCGCGAACGTGGGTCACTTTACCGCAAACCTGCTTCGTGTTCAGCAGTTCGTAGGCATGATTGTAGCCGATAGAGGAGGCACGGTGGTGTCCGATTTGAAGGACTTTACCAGTTCGCTTCGCGGTTCGCGCCATCTCCTTTGCGTCCTCAATGGTGTACGCCATCAGCTTCTCGCAAAAAACGTGTTTGCCCGCGTTTAGCGCGTCTATCGTCATTTTTGCATGGAGCGATAGAGGAACGGTTATCATCACCGCGTCTATGTCCTTGCGATCAAGAATACGGCGATAGTCTGAGTAGAGGCTATCCTCAGAAATCTGCGCGATTTTCGCCGCGGAGTTCAGGTTCAAATCGAGAACATCTGCCGCCGCGACACAGGTCAGCCCCGGAACCTTAATCGCCTTCTTGAGGTCGTTTTGCCCTTGAGAGCCGGGTCCGATGATGCCGATACGCAGAGGGGCGACACTCCCCTGCGCCGAAGCGGAGGTAGACTCTATCGCCGCGATGCCCGCCGTAGCCAGAACCGCCGACTCCTGCATAAACTCGCGGCGTGAAAGGGTGTTGATACGAAAAGTTGACATTGCTAATAATCTCCTCAAATTAGGAAGCGGCTCTGTGTAGTACCGAATCGCGCCCATCGTGGCGCACCCCGCTCCTCGTTAGTCTCTATCCATAAAACCTGAATATCGGGATGGCGGCGGCAGTACTTCTCCGTCCACGCCTCCCCGTTCACATAAAACCCCGTTGTGAGCGCATCTCCCTCCAAAGCCGTCGGGGTAATCGCAGAGACCGCCCCTTGAAACGCGATAGGTTCGCCCGTGCGTGGGTCGAACAGGTGACAGATACGCCGCCCTGTGTACGTCACAACGCTCTCCATACTCCCAGAGGTAGTCAGGGCGTTGTCGCGCAGCAGTGCCTGCACCACCGTAATTTCGCTATCCTCCGGGTCTGCGATTCCGAGAAGCCAGTACTCACTCTGCGGAGGAGAACCAATGGCGGCGATGGAACTGCCGCCTACGTTCACCAAAGCGCGTTCTATACCTTGTTGGCGCAGATAGGCGATAACCTCATCTACAATATACCCTTTACCTACCGCTCCCAGATGCAACTCTATCGAAGAAGTCTGGAAAGAGACGGTTTGCAACTCAGTATCTAGTTCAACACGCGACCACCCAATCTCCTGCACGATCTGTATAACTTCTGCTGCGGAGGGCGGCTCTACCTGTTCACCCCGCAAAGTACCCTGCCGAAACAGACCCCACGCCCTCACAAGCCGCCCAGCAGTGGGATCGAAAGCCCCTTCTGTCTCTTCCGTCAGGCTTCTCAGACGCTCAAGGAGGCGAAAAAGTTCAGGTGAAGCCTGTATGGGGCGTTGATACGCCTCCCGATTCAGAGTGCAGATTTCGCTGTCGGCGATATAGTGGCTAAGGCGGCTCTCCCAAATTTGCAAAAGGGTCAGCGCATCTCTGCCTATCGCCTCCAAATCCACTGCCGAATCTCCACCCAGATAGACCTCACATAGGCAACCCATCGCCTGACAAGAGACGCGCACAAGAACGGGTTGGCTCACTATAGAAGGCTCCTTTTGTATGAACGGACTCTTTTAGCTAAGAACAAAACTATACGCTAGGCTCAAGCCGTATGCTTCATCAGGTTCTGTATCAGCGTAAAACTGCCAATCGCCACGAGTAGACAGAGCATCTCTGTTGCAAACATAAGCTCCACAATCCCTAGCGCATATTCAGCAAGGAAAAGGCTCTACTGAAGAGTATACCTC
>JAPLCR010000613.1 GCA_026392135.1 Armatimonadota bacterium | reverse complement strand
GGTGTATGCTATACTGACGGTGTGTCGTTTGTTCACAATCCTTCCCCGTTAGAAAAACGTCTCGCAGACAGCCTTCCAGACAAGTCCTTCTCCCGAATCGGGAGAAGGATGCCCGATGAGGGCAGGTTGAGGGACGACGGTAAAAGGGAGAACTTGAACTTTTCAAACACCGACAGTATAAACAAGCCTGTTCTATTTGTTTTCCTCTGTTCCAAATTGCGCAGTAACAAGATATAATACACTTATGCCTACCCCTGAGATTACCGAAAAACTGAAGATGTTGCCCGTCAAGCCGGGTTGCTATCTCTACAAAGATAAGTCTGGAACTATTATCTACGTAGGGAAAGCCATCAACCTACGAAACAGGGTGCGCTCCTACTGCCAGCCCTCTGCGAACCACACGCCGAAGGTACGGCGGCTAGTACAAAACATTGCAGATATGGACTATATCGTTGTAGATAACGAACTCGAAGCCCTTGTGCTAGAGTGTTCGCTTATTAAGAAGCATCAGCCGCACTACAACGTGCGCCTCCGAGATGATAAGCACTATCCCTACCTCTGCCTGACCATGACCGAACCGTTTCCCCGTTTGATTGTGGTGCGCCGTGCAAAAGACGACAAAAACCGCTATTTTGGTCCCTACCCTAGCTCTCGCGCCGTCTACGCAACGATAGAACTTGTGAAGCGGCTCTTTCCACTCGTCGCCTGCGGGAAGGTGTTCGACGGGCGACCTGTGCAGAAGCCCTGCCTCTACTACCATTTAGGGCAGTGCCTTGCTCCTTGTGCAGGGCTTGCAGACAAGACCGAGTATCTCGCCGCAGTGAAAGACGTGGGCGACTTTTTGGAGGGGCGGCAAGAGCATATCTTGAAGCGGCTCCGCCTTGAGATGGAGAGCGCAGCCGAAGACCTCCAGTTTGAACGCGCTGCCCGTCTTCGTGACCGCTTACAAGGAGTGGACGAGGTTCTTCAACGCCAAAAGGTTATTTCCAACGACTTCATAGACCAAGACGTTATTGCAATGGTAGAAGATACCTCTGGGTCGGGTGGTGCCTGCGTTCAGATGTTCTATGTGCGCGGCGGTAAGCTGATAGGTCAGAGCCACTACCTTGTAGAAGGAACGGGCGAGGAGGCTCAGTCAGATGTTGTACAGGAGTTTGTAAAACAGTACTACCAGAACGCCAACTATATTCCTCAAGAGATACTACTGCCCGAAAACTTTGCGGAGATGAACATTATTCAGTCGTGGTTACGGCAGAAGAAAGGCAAGAAGGTAGAGATACACGTTCCTGTGCGCGGCGACAAGAAAAAACTGGTAGAGATGGCAACGGAGAACGCTACCCATGCGCTAGAGCAGATTAAGGCGGAAGTCCGTGCGAAGCTCGGAAATCTTGAATCAGCCTTGAGTCAACTTGCAGAAGCACTCGGTTTACCCGAATCTCCAAAAAGAATCGAATGTTTTGATATTTCTAACACCCAAGGGGAAAACCAAGTCGCCTCAATGGTCGTATGTGAGAGTGGAGAGATGAATAAACAGGAGTATCGCCGCTTCAAAATCAAACGGCAAGACGATAAACCGAACGACTTCGCCTCCATGCGCGAGGTGATAACCCGCCGGCTCATCGAAGCGAAAGCGGACAACCCACGCTTCAACCGTGTGCCAAACCTAATTATTGTGGATGGTGGACGTGGGCAGGTTGCTTACGCCAAAGCCGCGATGGAGGAGGTAGAGCTACACGTTCCTCTCTGCGGGTTGGCAAAACAGTACGAGCATCTCTTTTTACCGAGCGAGTCTGACCCGATAATACTACCACGCAACAGTCAAGCCCTCTACCTAGTCCAGCGGATTCGAGACGAAGCGCACCGCTTCGCGAACACCTATCAGGCACAGGTGAGAGATAAGAAGAATACCCGCTCTCTCCTCGACGATATTCCGGGCGTTGGCGAGAAGCGCCGAAGGGCGTTACAACTGCACTTTGGAGCTATCAGCAAAATAAGAGCTGCTTCCATTCAGGAGTTAGCACAGGCTCCTACGATGAACCTCAAAATTGCGGAGGTCGTTTTCCAACACCTCCATGAACCCGCGTAGAGAACTACGCACCGACCAGAAAGGAAATTTTCCATGCAAACCCGTATTAAAGGGAGTTGGATGTTTGCCCTCCCCTTCATTATTTTAGGCGGAGTGACCCTATCCGCTCTTCCCGCTTATGCTCTCATCACACAAGACACAGCGGAGTACACGATCAAGCGTACCTACGCGGCGAAAACTACCGACCACTATCGCATCAAGATGGGGCTGACCGTAGACTCTGCTCAGTTTTCGTGCGACCTCGACGCGGAAATGCGCTACAAAGAGGTTGCAGGAGAGGAGAAAGACGGCGAATTCAAACTCTCTACACAGTTTCTTTCGGGAATAGCGAAGGTCGGCGGTATGGAGGTTCAACTTCCCGAAGAGCAGCTGCCCCCCTCCTCTGTCCGTACCATAAAAGAGAATAAAATCGTTAAGCGGGTAGTCGACAACCCCAATAAGAAAGACGAAGGATTGGCGGGGCTTCTGCTCCTTTCCGAAGCGATTCTTCCTACAAAAGCGGTAAAGGCGGGGGATAAGTGGGATGTGGAGTTTGAAGACCCTAACAAAAAAGGGGTGAAAGCAAAAATAGGCTCGGCATCCCTAGTGGGCAAGGAAAAATTGAAGGACATCGATACCGTCAAAATCAGTTGGAAAGTGACCATCTCCGAAAATAAAGACGGCAAAGAGAAGAAGCTTGAATTCGAGGGCGACACCAATATTGACATCAAAACGGGTCGCTCCGTTCAAACCAAAATCAAGGCGCAAGCAAACATTCAGGAGGGGATTAAAATCCGCACCTTGCAGATTGAACTGCTCACCGAGAAAGAGGTCATGGAGCTCGACAAGAAGTAGGTTGGCTTATTAATCCGTTATTGTGGGAGGGGCGTTCTTGGCAACGCTCCTCCCTTTTTTATGCCGTATTTCTGGCGTACTCTCTCAAAAGTGAGGAGACAGTCCTTCCCCGTTAGAAAAACGTCGCGCAGACAGCCTTCCAGACAAGTCCTTCTCCCGAATCGGGAGAAGGATGCCCGATGAGGGCAGGTTGAGGGACGACGGTAAAAGGGAGAACTTGAACTTTTCAAACACCGACAGTATAAATTGACCAAGTAGCCGCAACAAAAGAACAAGCTGGTCTGTCAAAATACTGAGTAGCCCCTATTCTATCCACCTAAGCGTATATCTCTGGGAAACACACCTCGTTCCACCCACTACTCCCAAAGGAGCCTATTTTGAAGCCTGCCATCAGAAAACCACTTGCCTCTTCTCTTCTACGTGGTACTATCACGTCCGCCCTGCTGTTAGCCTCTCTTCCCGCTTCCACGCAGACCTTCTTTGGCTCTGGCGGGGCAACTAACGGAGCCACCGACCCGAACCAAACCAATGTAGGATTGGGCTACCAAGTTCTCTTCTCCAACACGTCGGGCTATTTCAACACCGCAATCGGAACCAACTCTCTCTACTCCAACACGACGGGAAGCTCTAACACTGCGAATGGGTTCCAAACCCTCACATACAACACCACAGGCTACCTGAACACAGCGAATGGCTACCAAGCTCTCTACTTCAATACAATAGGAAACTATAGCACCGCGATAGGAACCAAAGCTCTCTACTCCAACTCAACAGGGAACTACAACACCGCGAGCGGCTCCTACGCGCTCTACTCCAACACAGTCGGAATCTCTAACACCGCAAACGGCTCTTTCTCCCTCAACGCCAACACGACGGGAAGCTCCAATACTGCGAATGGGTTCCAGACGGGGACGCTAAACACAGCTAACGGCTTCCAGACCCTCTATACCAACACAACGGGGAGCTACAACACTGCCTCCGGTGCCAGCACGCTACTTGCTAACACAACAGGGAGCTACAACACTACAGAAGGCTTCAGCTCCATGAATCTCAATACTACGGGGAGCTACAACGTCGCGAACGGATATTGGGCTATGCGGGCGAACACCACCGCATCCTACAACGTAGGGGTTGGCGTTCATGCGCTCTTCAAGAACACCACGGGGAACAATAATGTCGCCATCGGATTCGACGCGCTCTTCCAGACCAACAAAGGTAAGGGCAACATCGGCATCGGCTACTCTGCCGGCTACAATTTGACAACAGGGAGCAATAACATCGCTATCGGGCATCCGGGCGTGGCGGCTGACAACAATGTGATACGTATCGGTACAACAGGTACGCACGCCTCCGCCTACGTTGCAGGAGTAAATGGTGTAACGGTCACGTCAGGAGTTCCGGTCTACATTCTCCCTAACGGTCAACTCGGAACCGTCACCAGTTCCCCGCGCTTCAAGAACGACATCAAGAACATGGGAAGTGTGAGCGATAAACTACTCCAACTGCGCCCCGTCACCTTCCGCTACAAGTCGTCAGATAGCAAGGGTGCTCACCCTCTACAGTATGGGCTTATCGCCGAAGAGGTGGCGAAGGTGTTCCCCGACCTCGTTCAGTACGACAAGCAAGGCAAGCCCTTCACCGTCTACTATCACCTCCTTACCCCCATGCTGTTGAACCAGATGCAGAAGGAACACACTTCCCATAAGTCCGAAGTCGCGGCGTTGAAAGCAGAAAACACTTCTATCAGAGCAGAGTTGGCTTCGATGAAACAGGCTCAGGCAAAACAACAGGAGTTACTCGCGAAACTCGCGGCTTCTGTGCAGAACGGCAGGAGCAACTCTCCTGCACAGAAAGCGAACTTCGTCCAACACTAGGGTTCTGTCTACACAAATATGTGGGCAGATAGTAAAAGGGGAGCGACGTTTAACGTCGCTCCCCTTTTTATTTACACAGAGAAGGAATCCACCGCGCTCACGTGCAACTTTCGTTCACTATTCTTTTTACCATAAAGCGTAAGGAACTCTGAATGTCCTCCTCTAAAGAAGCGTTGGTGGAGATTGAAAACCTGCAAATCTCCTTCCCTCTTGAAGACAAGCACGTCTCCGTCGTCAATGAGGTCAGTTTTACCATTCCACGTGCCCACACCGTCGGATTGGTGGGTGAAAGCGGTTGCGGTAAAAGCATGACGGGGCTCTCCCTGCTCCAGCTCATTACGCCTCCCGGTCAGATAACGCAGGGCAAAATCCTTTTTCACGCAACCCCCGGCGAAATGCCCGTAGACATTGCCAATCTTCCTCCAAGAGGCGATGCTATTCGCGCCATACGCGGCAGCGAGATAGCGATGATTTTTCAGGAGCCGATGAGCTCTCTCAACCCCGTCTACACTATCGGGAACCAGATTTCAGAGATGATACTCCAACATAACAAAATCTCCAAAAAAGAGGCGCACAACCGCTCTATCGAGATGCTCCAAAAGGTGGGAATTCCCGCCCCAGAAATTCGCGTGAACGACTACCCGCACCAACTCTCCGGCGGTATGCGCCAACGCGCTATGATAGCGATGGCACTCTCCTGTAACCCTAAACTGCTTATCGCAGACGAACCCACCACCGCCCTCGACGTGACCGTGCAGGCTCAGATAGTTGACCTCTTACGCAGTCTACAGCAAGAACTCGGCATGGCGATACTTATTATCAGTCACGATTTAGGGGTTATCGCCGACCTTGCGGAGGAGGTAATCGTGATGTACGCGGGGCGCGTGGTAGAGAAGGGAACCGCAGAGGAGATATTCTACACTCCCAAACATCCCTACACAAGAGGACTGCTTAAATCCGTGCCTGTGCTCGGCGATACCTCACATAACAAACTCTACTCCATTCCCGGAACCGTGCCAAGCCCCCTCGCAATGCCGAAAGGATGCAGTTTCCGCCCACGTTGCTCCGAACGCTTCGAGAAGTGTATGGAACTTCCACAACTCACCACCCTCAGTGTAGCCCACGACGTGCGCTGTTGGGCGAGAGAACAAGAGGCACTACCGGAATGAGCGATAAACTCCTCCTCGAAGTGGAAAACCTACAGAAACACTTCCCCATTCGGCGGGGCTTCCTGCAAAAAACGGTGGGCTACGTCAAGGCGGTGGACGGGGTGAGTTTCACCCTGAATCGCGGCGAAACGCTCGGTGTGGTAGGCGAGAGCGGGTGCGGCAAAACAACAGTCGGACGCTCCCTCCTGCGCCTTATCGAGCCGACGGGCGGCAAGGTGACGCTACACACGGAGACGGGGAAATTCAACCTTCTCGAACTGAACCAGACCGAACTGAAACGCCTCCGCCCCCGAATGCAGATGGTCTTTCAAGACCCGATGTCCTCGCTCAACTCGCGCATGACCGTCGGAGACATTATCGCGGAGCCGCTCGTTGTCAATAACATCTGCAAGGGCAAGGAGCTAAACGACAAAATCGCTTCGCTACTGGAGGCGGTGGGGCTACGCGCCAACGACACCCGCCGCTACCCCCACGCCTTTAGCGGAGGGCAACGTCAGCGTATCGGAATCGCCCGCGCCCTCGCCCTGCGCCCCGATTTGATTGTCGCGGATGAACCCGTCTCCGCGCTGGATGTCTCCGTGCAGGCTCAGATTCTGAACCTCCTCCAAGACCTCAAATCGCAGTACCAACTCTCCTATATCTTCGTGGCGCACGACCTCGGCGTAGTGGAGCATATCAGCGATAGAGTCGCCGTGATGTATCTAGGAAGAATCGTGGAGATAGGGGAGACGCGCCGCCTCTTCACCTATCCCAAGCACCCCTACACAGAGGCTCTACTCTCCGCGGTTCCCGTTGCAGACCCGCGTGTCCAACATTCGCGCCAACGGATTCGTCTTCAAGGTGACGTGCCAAGCCCTGCGAATCCCCCCGCCGGATGCCACTTCCACCCCCGTTGCCGCTACGCTACAGAGGTCTGCAAGCGGGAGGTTCCCCTATTACGCGAGGTAGAACCAAACGTGTTCGCCGCCTGTCACCTTGCGAACGAGCTAAAGCTACAAGGGGTCGAACTACTCCACACTACCCCGCAGGAGGGAAAATAGTGAAGAAAGTATCCCTCATCGCCCTGCTACTTATACTCGTGGGCTGTCAAGCACCAAACCCCACCTCCCTGCCGAATCCAAAAGGTGGTCTTGATGCGAAAGAGGCTCCGCAGATAACGGAACTTGTAAAGGCGGGTAAACTCCCGCCGCTAGAACAGCGCCTTCCCAAAGACCCGCTTATCGTAACGCCCTACGAAGCCCTCGGCTACTACGGCGGAACGTGGCACATGATGGTAGACAGCCCCGACTTGGGAATGTACAAACTGATAGCCGGCTATGCGCCCCTTATGCGCTGGACCGCGGATGCGGCAAACCTAGAGCCCGGAACTGCAAGCAAGTGGGAAACCAGTAAGGACGGCTCCACCCTGACAGTACACCTCCGTCAAGGGATTAAGTGGTCAGATGGTGTAGAGTTCACCTCCGAGGACATCAAGTACTGGGGAGAACTCTGCACTGACGGTAAGCAACGCCTGACATGGCCCTTCTGGGCACTGGTGAACGGCAAGCCCCCCACAATAGAGACTCCTGACAAGTATACAGTGATTTTCCATTTTGCGGGTCCCAACTGGTACGTCCCGCTCAATATGGCGACAGGCTTCTGGTGGTGCGACGAATACAACGAACCTAAGCACTACCTCAAGCAGTTCGACCCCAAGTACAACCCCAAGTATAAAGACTACAGCGTCTTTGACAAAAAGAACTTCACGCACTTCAACCCAGACCGCCCCACACTCTGGCCCTGGAAGCTGGAATCGATAGAGGACGGCGGCTTCCGCATGGTCTTCAAGCGCAATCCCTACTACTATGTAGTAGACAATAAAGGGCGCCAACTCCCGTACATAGATGAAATCGTTGCCAACTACGTCCCGAATATGCAGGTGCGCGTTCTTAAAATACTCTCAGGTGAAGTGGATGCACAGTTCCGCCTTGTAGAGCCAAGAGACATTGGTCTCTATATGAGCGGGCGAGAGAAGGGCGACTATCGGCTTATCATGTGGAAGGAGGCATCGGGAGCAGGAACGGCTCTTCTTATAAACTGGTCTCCCCCTCTTGAAACAGGGAACCGTGAACTGCTTCGTAATATGCAGTTCCGTAAAGCTCTCTCCCTCGCCGTAGACCGTGACAAATGTAATGAGGTTGCTTGGCGCGGCTTGGGCAAACCCCGACAAGCGACCATTAGCCGCGAGGCATGGCACTTCCGTTCGCCAGAGGGCAAGAAGGTTTTCGATGACTGGGCGAAATCTTACATAGAGTTCGACCTTAACGAGGCGAACCGACTGCTCGATGAGATAGGCTTGAACAAGCGCGACTCGGCAGGCTATCGCCTACGAAAAGATGGGAAGCGCGTCTCTATCACACTTGATTGTCCTCCTGCGAGTATGGGAAGCGTTGAAGTGGATGAATCGCTCATTGTTCGAGACGGCTGGGAGAAGCTAGGGATAGAGGTAAACCTGCATAACTGGCCCTCCGCAGAGTACACCCTACGTCAGAAGCTGGGCAAATTCGAGATCTCCATGCACGGTGAAGGGGAGATGGATCTGTTCACCTATCCCGACTGGGTTTTCCCCACAACCGATGTCTATTGGCACGGGCAAGTTGGCAAGTGGTATAAAACAGGAGGGAAAGAGGGCGAGAAACCAGACGGCGTTATGAAGGAGTTGCTTGACATCTACGACAATATCAAAAAGGAAGGGAACCTCGAGAAGGCTCACAAGCTAGTG
>JAPLCR010000039.1 GCA_026392135.1 Armatimonadota bacterium | reverse complement strand
TCTCCTTCTGAAAACGGAGAGGGAGTGCCTGACGGGTAGTTGCGGTCTATCAAAGGTTGTCAGAGAACAAAAACCACCTCCCCTTCCCATATCGGGAAGGGGGCAGGTCGTAATTGGAACTACTCGCTTGCCTGTTTTGCTTGCACCAGTTCGACGTACTGCTTGAGGACTTCCTCCTCATGCGAGAACGACCATTCAGAGCCATCGGCGTGAACATCGGCTTTGAGTTGTTCGAGGTCTTGTCGAATCATCATCTGTTCAATGGACTGACCGGAGGGAATCATCGGGTAGACGTTCTCGGTGGTCGGTATCACGCAGTCTATAACTACAGGGCGATTCGTGACCGCTTTGGCGTTGGTTATCGCTTCATCGAACTCGGCGGGGGTGGTGGCGCGGAAGCCTATGCCGCCATACGCCTCTACCAGTTTCACAAAGTCGGGGGATGCCGCGAGGTCTATCTGGCTGAAACGCTCCGCGTAGAACATCTCTTGCCACTGTCGCACCATTCCCAGCGCATGGTTGTTGATGACAACAACGACGATATTTCTCTCATAGATGGTGGCGGTCATCAGCTCTTGGGTCATCATCTGGAATGAACCATCCCCGGAGATACAGACGACGCGCTTATCGGGATTTGCGAAAGCGGCTCCAACAGCGGCGGGTAGCCCAAATCCCATTGTGCCGAGTCCGCCGGAGGTTATCCACTGGTAGGGCTTGCGTGATTTGAAATACTGTGCCGCCCACATCTGGTGTTGCCCGACATCGGTGGTCATTATGCACTCTGCGCCGAACACTTCCGAGACTTTCTCGATAGCGTACTCTGCATACAGTTTACCATCTCTGGGGTAGAGAAGCGGAAAAGTTCGTTTCCATTCGATAATTTGGTCGTTCCACTCTGTCCAGGGCTTCGCCTCTACAAATTTGATAAGCTCTTTGAGAACGGTCTTCACATCGCCTACGATAGGCACGTCGGGCTGAATGACTTTGCCGATTTCGGCGGGGTCTATGTCTATGTGAATGATTTTGGCTTTGGTTGCGAAGGTGTCGGGGTTGCCCGTAACGCGGTCATCGAACCTAGCGCCTACCGCAATGAGCAGGTCAGATTCGTTGACGGCGTGGTTTGCGTAGGCGGTTCCGTGCATTCCCAGCATACCGAGGCTTAGGGCGTGGGTCTCGTCGATGGCTCCCTTGCCGAGCAGGGTGGTGGTGACGAGGATATTGGTCTTTTCCGCGAGTTCGGTCACTTCGTTCTGCGCGTCGGATAGCACCGCACCGCCGCCAACGTAGAGTACGGGGCGTTTGGCTTCAGCAATGAGTTGTGCTTAGTCTTTCTCCGCGTTGAACTCAATTTTGTTTCTGCTCACGTCGAGCGGAATGTCTACTAGAACGGGACCGGGGCGACCTGTTCGCGCTAGATAGAACGCTTGGGCGATGGCTTCTGCGAGGTCTTCGGTACGCTTCACGAGGAAGTTATGCTTTGTGATGGGCATGGTGATACCGGTGATGTCGGCTTCTTGAAACGCATCTTTTCCGATGACGGTGGTGCGTACCTGTCCGGTAAGGGCTACCATTGGAATGGAGTCCATGTAGGCAGTGGCGATTCCGGTGACTAGGTTAGTAGCACCGGGACCCGATGTGGCGAGACATACGCCGACTTTACCAGTGGAGCGGGCGAAGCCGTCCGCCATGTGCGCGGCTCCCTGCTCGTGGCGGACTAGGACGTGTTGAATATCTTTGCAGTCGAAAATTGCGTCATAAATCGGGAGAACGGCTCCGCCGGGATAGCCAAAGATATGGGAGACGTGCTCTTGTCGAAGACACTCCAGCAGGATTTCTGCGCCAGACAGTTTCATAATGGTAACTCCTCTTCCTCAACAGCCCTCCGCTTTGGAGGGTGCTTACAACCTGTGAAACACAAAAATACCCCTCATCCCCAAGGGACGAGAGGCGAATAATCGCTCACGTGGTACCACCCTTGTAATCGGCACATATTAACGAAATATGCACGTCGGGCTTCCGCCCTGCCGACCACTTGAAAGCGCGATATCGGGCGCGACCGGGTGTTCCTACTTACAAGCGAACTTGTGTTCAGATACCTGCTCCGAGGGGAGATTCAGCGTAGTTCCCT
Source organism: Armatimonadota bacterium (assembly GCA_026392135.1). GTDB lineage: Bacteria > Armatimonadota > Chthonomonadetes > Chthonomonadales > Chthonomonadaceae > CAIJLM01. The sequence goes on along the minus strand of JAPLCR010000039.1, from coordinate 2,047 downwards.
GTCGCCTCGCACCGTCCGGCGACTCTCTGGAAGGGAGCTAGACCTACTAGCCTCATCTAAGCATTACGAATTTTGCAATGTTGGGGATATTATAACACCTTTTTTCTTGGTTGTCAAGTTAAGGTTTTGTGAAGGGTATGGGAGTCTGTCTTTTCACACTAACCTCACCCTGCCCTTGTACTGGTTTCGTGTTCACTGCGCTGGAGTTCCAACTCTGCTGAAATCTGCTTTGGGGAAACGTTTTTGTGCATCATGGAGGGCTTCGTTGAAATCCGACTTGGAATCGTAGGCAAAGCCAGTATACATGACGTTTGTGATATTTTCTTCCGGAACACGGAGGATGTTAGCAAGATCCGCGAATTCCGTACCGTCGGTCGAGCGGTATGCGATGGCTCCGATAGATTGCCCCCACGCAACTACAATCTCGCGCTGTGGAATGTCTACTTCAAGACGGACGGGCAATCCAGCATCTCTCAAGTCGTTCTCCGCCTCTGCGAGCGCCCGTGTGAACTGATACCTTTGTTCGGGGTAACGGTCGGTCTGCACCATCAGGATGTAGTCGCCATTCCGCTGAATGACCGCGTCAGGGTCGAATTTCGCGTGTGTGCCGTCCGGCATCACACTCTGTAACACTTCCTGTATCTGTGCAAAATTCTCGGCGGTGAAACCGACATATTCACTCATGAATACCCTTCCTTTCTTGCCCGCACAGCCTTAGCGATTGTACGTGCGGCACCAAGAGCCTTGTGTGCAACATCAGTCTGAACAGATACTCGAGGGTGGTAGTCTGCGCTTAACCTGTAGGCATAGAGAGTACGTATATCCGCACGAATCTGCTTACGCAGGGTGAATCCAAATTCATTCTGTAGGTGATTCCCCACCAAATCGGAAAGAGACGCATGACCTGGTCCTTCACTATCCTCATGGAAAGTTATCTCTGGTTTCATCACGAGAAGACTTGCAAGGAAGGCGTAGGCGGCATAGTAACTGCGGCTCACACAACTCCGGCAACGCTTTTCAGAGTACAGATGTTCGGCAGCCAACAATGCGTCTTCACCTACATCGAGCCATGCACTGGCAATGGCTTTACGATCTTCCTTTTTCATGTTTCTCCTCTGAACGGGAGCGGAATTGGCATGACTTGCCACGTTCGTTATCCACCCTCAGTGGTGCGGAAGAGGATAGCCTTCTTATAGTCGCGATACAGAAAGGCGCGCATCTTAGGAAGTCTCCTTCCAAAAACAAAAAACCACGAACCGGAGTCCGTGGGAACTTACGGTATACCGTAAGGGATCAATAGTTAGATTATAAACGAAAACCACAAAAGAGTCAATACCTTGTTTTGTGAGAGTTCGTGTGAGTTGAGTGCCACAACTCCCTTTCAAACTCTCCGTAGTGGACGATGCTACCCCCCTTCTTCCTCCAGTTCGTTACGACAGAATCCTTATTCGTTAGGCTTGATAGCCCAAGGAACCAAGTCGGGATAGAACGCGGAAGGGTTTGTTATGCGATTATGATATGGGCCACTATAGCCCATTAACTTCAGCATAGCCAGTTCGATGTAGTGCATACTCAACTGCCATGCCTCGTAAACTACATAGATGGAGTATGCCTGACGCTTCTCTCTGTTTGCCTTTGTCGGATGCATAATACTATTACGGATTGTTGTGATAGCCTCAGGTCCAGACGCACGAGGGAAGCATAACTTTAGGTCGGATAACGATGGGGGAATTGATAGCGGAAGGCGACACCATATCACAAGTTTTTCAAATCGCTCGTAAGCGCGTCGGGCATCAAACTCTTCGGCAGTCATAGCCGAAGATTCCTCAACCAAGGCGACATAGGAGAGTAGCTCAAGAGCCATTTGAGCATTGATTAGCGCAACGTCATGGTATAGGACGGGATTGCTTAGGGACTTACTCTGGAATAAGTCTTCCAGTTGAAAACCAGAAGCCCTCACCCCCGTCCCCTCTCCCAATTCTGGGCGAGGAGTGACTAGGGCGGAAGACGACTCCGTTGGGCGATAGTCTCCCTTTCCCTAGAGGTT
>JAPLCR010000526.1:811-7074 GCA_026392135.1 Armatimonadota bacterium | reverse complement strand
ACCCCTATGCCCACACCAAACAAAACACTCTACCTCGACTACGCTGCCACTACGCCCACCGACCCACTGGTTATTGAGGCAATGCTACCCTTTTTGAAGGGTGAACTCTCCGCAGGAAACCCCTCCAGTATCCACCTACTGGGGCGCACAGCACGGGCAGCACTCGACTTGGCACGGGAACAGGTCGCAGAACTTATTGGGGCGGACTACGCCGACCTCTACTTCACAGGTAGTGGAACCGAATCAGACAACCTTGCGATCATCGGGACACTTTTCGCCGCTCCCCCCGAACGGAATCACCTCGTTACTACCACGATAGAGCATCACGCCGTGCTTCACTCTGCCCACTTTTTGGAAAAAATGGGCTATGAGGTGACACTCGTTCCTGTAGATTCGTTTGGGAGTGTCTCTCCTGACGCTATTCGCGCCGCCATCAACGACAAAACGGCACTCGTTTCGGTAATGCACGCCAACAACGAAATTGGAACCGTACAGGAGATTGCAGAGATTGCGCGTATCGCTCAGGAGCGCGGCGCGAAGTTCCACACCGACGCAGTACAGACCGCAGGGCTACTTCCACTGGATGTCAATACACTGAACTGCGACCTCCTCACGTTTAGTGCCCACAAACTGTATGGTCCCAAAGGGGCAGGCGCACTCTATATTAAGCAGGGGACGAAGGTCTCTCCCATTCTGCACGGTGGGGCACAGGAGCGTGAAAAGCGGGCGGGAACTGAGAACGTTCCTGCGTTGGTTGGCTTTGGAAAGGCGGCACAACTGGCGAAAGAGCGGCGTGAAGGAGATAGCGAACGGATATTAGAGCTACGGGAGAGGATGATTTCGCGTCTGCAAAAGAGTGTTGAGGGGCTACGCCTGAACGGGCACTCCACACATCGCCTACCTAACAACGTCCACATCTCTGTAGAGGGGGTTGAGGGGGCAACCCTTCTGATGAACCTCGACCGCAAGGGCATCGCCGCTTCGAGCGGAGCCGCCTGCTCTTCAGGCTCCATCGAGCCGTCTCATGTTCTTAAAGCGATTGGCTTGACGGAGGCGTTGAATGCAGGAGGAATTCGCTTTACGCTGGGGCGGCAGACCACCGAGGCAGACATAGATTCTGCCGTTGAGGCTTTTGCGGGAATTGTTCAGAAGATACGCGCCCGCAAAGGATAACCCCTTGTAAAGGGGCGAAACAGGTGTTTGCCTTCCACACCGCTCACAAGTCGGTGCCAAATGGAAGCCTCCCAAGGCTCCCATTGGCTCTCTTTCTCCTCCCCTGTTTTGAGGGTGGGGTGGGGCGCATTTAGAGGGGGTGGCTGGGTCAGTGCGAAAGGCTTACCGCACTGACCCAGCCACCCCCTCTGAATCTCTCCCTTCACAAAGGGAGACTTCTAGTTCGCGGAGAGGTTTTCTAAATGCGAGCTAGAAATCCCCACCTCCGCCGAAGTCCATATTGCTAAAGTCGGGCGCAAGTGCCTTGTCTATACCGCTACGCAGTTGCTTGTCGGTAAGAAAGCCGCTCTTGTCAGTGTTCCATGTTGTGAACCACTTCGCAAATCCTGATAGAAACTCTTCGCGAGAGACCTTCTTGTCCTTGTTCGTATCAAGTGCTTTCATAAAGGCAGGCGTAAGGAACATACCGGGTCCGAAGTCGTTGTCACCGCCTGGAGGTCCAAATCCCATTCCCAATGACTTACCCTCCACCTTGCCCGCCAACTGCCCCGCTATGGAGAGGGCGCGTGCCTTCACAAACGGCTTTATTGGAACTGTGTCCGGCATTTTGAAGGGACCAAAACTGCTTGCCGGCTTGACGGGTTTCCCCGCCACCATTTTATCAAAGTTTGCGAGTTTGGGCTCGGACTCTTCCTGAACGGCAGGGCGAAGCACTTTACCCAGTTCATCTACCTGTTGGGCGATGCGCTCAGGTTTCAACAGTCCATTCGTCAGCTTAGAAAGGCTGGCAAGGTAGGGTTTTTTGAACGCATCTAGTTTGTACATACGCTCCAAAAACCGTTTTTCGCCCATCCATGGCTTGTGAATGTTCAGGTTCTCCCTGTCCTCTTGCTTGCCCATCATCCCAAACGTTCCGAAAGAGTGATCTTGGTCCCACGCAATAAACTGAAACCGGTCTGTTTTGGGATGAAGGTGCATAAAAAAGTTCTGCCCCATGTCCAAAACGCTATCCAAGTCCAAAATCCAGACCAGAGTCGCCATATATTTCGCAAAGTCATTAAGGCTTAAAAACTCCCCAATTCGTTTTGCAAACTCTTCGTCTGTCGCGCTTGTCACCAGTTTGCAAAAGTCGATAACTTTTCTCTTTTGCGCTTCAGTAAGGTCAGTTTTGGGTTCGTAGGTCTGCTCATAGGCTTTCCAATCCTCTCCAAGATAGGCGAATAGGTTGGGGCTGGAGGGTTTGAGCAGAGCGCCTTTCTTCGTTTTGAAGCGTTCTTGCACGAAGTTTTTGTCTACATTCTCCACCAGCGAATAGAGACCGAAATACTTATGGTCATATTTGCCCGGCACGGTGACATAGACTTTGGCGTAGGCGGTTCTCGGTGCAGGAATTCCCGAATCGCGGAACGCCCTCAATGCCAACGGCTCATTCATTGAACTGATGTCAGTTACGTTGTTGTGTAGATTGAGTGTCGTCACACCGGCAAGCTCTCGCCCCTTGACGTACTTCTTGAGGTCTATCTTGAGTGACCGTTTGATACTGGCACGCGACTCCAAAAACGTTCCGTTTCCCTTATACCGTAAGGCGATGTCGGGGAACGTTGCGCCTTCAAACTCCAAATCGGCGTGAACTTGCTTGAACTCTATGCCCATCGCCCCTGCAACACCGTTCCGAAAGCCGGGGCGACCCTGTAGAGAAAACGCAGGAGGTGCTCCCCCGCCCGTTCCACCGCCTCCGCCGGGGGGCGGAGATGTCAGTACAACGTTCAAGCCTTTGCGGAGTTGCTTTTCGTCCACAATGCTCTTCTTGTCTTTGTCTATTTTCGCATACCAGCTCTCTGCCATCTGGCGGAACTCGGCTTCCGAAATTTTGCTGTCCTTGTCCTTATCAGACTGCCCCATGAAGGCGGGCGCGATGAACATTGAGGGACCAAACCCGCCTTCGGGAGGTCCCCCGCCCGCAGGTGGTCCGCCTCCGGGTCGCCCACCGCCCGCATCGCCTTTTTTGGGGGGGGGAGGACCGCCAAAGAAGCCGCCCTGACCGCCCGTCGGCTCCATCTCCGTCCACGCTTCAGGAGTCAGTTTGAGGTGTACTGTCCAGATTTTGGTGGCTTGAAACAGCTCAGAAGACTTTTGCGGAAGGGAGGTCTGGGCTTTGGGTTTGCCGCCCGCCAGTAGCATATTCGAGAAGAGAAGGGAGCCTACAAGCAAGGTGCTTACAAGCAACCCTTGCCGTAGAGAGAGTGGAGTACGTTTATTTGGGTAGTTCTGCATCGGTCTTTCCTTGAGTGTCAGTAGGTTGGAAGTATTTGAGGGAGTTCTGTACTAAGGAGTCTCCCTTCGTCCATTTTTAGTATCACGTCACAGTGTTCAATCGTGTTCAGGCGGTGCGCGATAATGAAGGTGGTACGCCCCTGCATCAATCGCTCCATTGTCTCAATAATCGCTGCCTCCGTAGTGCCGTCTACAGAGCTAGTCGGTTCATCTAGCACCAGTATCGGTGCATCTTTCAGGAAGGCGCGTGCGAGCGCGATGCGCTGCCGTTCGCCCCCAGATACCGCCATACCTCGCTCTCCAACACGAGTCTCATATCCGTTGGGTAGGCGCTGAATGAAATCGTGAATGTTCGCCATTTTTGCCGCCGCCTCTATCTCCTCCTGGCTTGCGCCTGGGCAACCATAGGCGATATTGTCTCGTATATTGGCGGAAAAGAGAAGCGACTCTTGAAAGACAACCGCGAATTGGTTCCGCAAATCCTTCAACTTATATTCACGAATATCAACGCCATCCAGCAGGATGGAGCCTTCATGCGGGTCGTAGAGGCGCAATAACAGGTTGCTCATAGTAGTTTTGCCAGAGCCTGTCACGCCGACAACTCCCACTTTCGCGCCCGCCTCCACATCAAAACTGACTCCTTTCAAAATATCTCGCTCTTTCGAGTAGCGGAAACCCACCTCTTGAAAGGCGATTTTGCCTTTTGAGCGTTCAAGAGGACGGGCTTGCGGATGTTCCGGCACATCCTCCGGCTCATCAAGAAAGGCGAATGCCCGCTCAAGGCTGGTCAGGTGGGTCTGTACAGCGACCATCTTTCGGCTCACCGTTTTGAGAGGGGCGTATATGTCGGACACATAACTGAGTACCAGTAGCAACTGCCCAAGCGTTAACGCTTTTGTAAGCACATCGTTGATACCGAAGTAGAGGACGCTAGCGACCCCAATTGCCGTCACCATATTGATACCCAAGCCAAGCCCATTTTCGATGAGGTTGAGGCGTAGCCGCGCCGCCACACAACTCTTTGCCTGCTCTGTAAAACGCTCCTGCTCCCGCTCCTCCTGTCCAAACGCCTTCACCACGCGCAGTAGACCCAACACCTCATTAATTACAGAGAGGGAGACACTCTCTTGCTGTTTGATTTTACGCGACTGCGCCTTGAGAATGGGGCGCGAGATGCGAGACAACAGAAACAGGAGAGGGGAGACAGTGAGCGCGATAACTCCGATTTTGAAGTCGAGGCGCAACAGCACAAAGAGCATACAGAACAGCGTGAAGACCGCCGTTACCGCAGGTATGAGCGTGTCTGTGAAGATAGGCTCTATGGCGGAGGCATCAGACTGTATACGGTACATAGCATCAGTGGAACTCTTATTGGTATGATAAGAGAGTGAAACCCGTTGCGCGTGACGAAAGAGCCTTGCACGAAAAGAGAGCAGGAGGTTCTGCCCTGTGTAGGTGGAGAGCGTGGAACTCAGGAGGTTGCGTACCTGCCCTGCAAAGACAATACTCAACGAGAGTAGGCAGACCCCAAAAAGGAGAGTGTGAGGGGATTCAGGAGAGGAGCCGAGTGCCCACCGAAACAGGGGAGGTACTCCCTTCTTATGAATCACGCTGTCTACCGCGATTTGGAGCGGTATAGGGGCGAGGAGCGTTAAAGGAGTGGATAACAGCTCCAAAACCAGCACTCCCAGCAGATGCGGCAGGTAGGGACGCGCCACTGTTCGCAGTTTTCGATAGAGGTGTGTGTCAGTTTGCGCCAAGGTCGTCTCCGCCTACGCCGTTTTTGTGCGCTACGCCTCCCAACAGGGCAGAGACGAGCGAACAGGCTTCCACGCCGCGCTTATATTTAGAGACGGGCGCGGGAACGAGGCTGAGCCTCTCCACGACCTCTGCAAAAGGGGCGGGTAGCGAGTGTTCAAATTTTATCTCGGCGATCATGGTGTTTAGGCGCGTCGCTTCTCCGTTGAGGGGGCCCGGCAAGCCCATATTCAGGGCGGGAGTACACAGAATATCTTTGTCGAGGGTGAAGCGAACGTACTGGTCTTCAATTTGCCCAAGCCGCGCAGTACGGTTGTAGGAGATAAAGCAGACGGGGTGCAAGCCGCGTTTTCGCATCCGCTTACGGAACCAACGTCCTGACCAGTCCTCCGGCGGCTCTACTCCATCAAGATATGCAAGGTCTTCGGCGTGTACGAGAGTGCGGTGTTTTTTTACCTTGCCGTCCGGTTTGCTTTTGCGCTCCAAAAATACCGTCTCTGCATCCCCATAACGGCGTATACGGTATTTGGGGAGACGCTCTGTCCCTGAAGCGAAGTAGGTGGCGAACTGCTCATCGTCTAGGTAGAGGCTATGAACGGTATAGCCGTCTCCCTCAGCGGACATCGCATGGGGGTCGGGAGCCAGATGCTGTCTGGCGCATTCGGTTAGCGCAAGCATTGCCTCTTCTGTAAGCAGAAACTTGACCTCAAAAATACCTCCCGTAGGTTCAAACGAGAGCTCTTCTTCTTCTTCGCGCAAAGCAGTAGCAAACGGAGACTCAATTTGACACATCTTCCCTTTACTCCACTACTTTCTATCTAGGATGGGTGGTAAATATTCGCAAATACTCAATGGGGAGATGCCTTCCCAAAGAGTATTGATAAGACTCTCCACAAACGCGACGGTCTCTTCGCGGGGGTGCGGCTGCTTGAGTATAAAAGAGTCCATCACATAACTCAGCAGAGTGCCGCTTAAAATACAAGCCACGACATCGGGGTTGCAGGGGCGCAAACGCCCGCGCTCATATTCGGTGCGAAGGTAGGCGGCGATAAGGCGGC
>JAPLCR010000526.1:0-752 GCA_026392135.1 Armatimonadota bacterium | reverse complement strand
ATGAGGCGGGTAGCAAAGGCTTACTTCCTTGCGCCACCATGAACTGAGGTATCGTAATCTGCAAAAACTCCACAAACTGCAGTGAGGTCTGTAGAATGTTGGTGCGTAGGTCTCCAACCCCCACAATACTGCTCAATCTATCGATGCAGGGCGGGATAGGCGGGGTCTTCATCGAAGCAATAAATAGTGCATCTTTGGTGGGGAAGCGTTTGAAGATAGAGCCTTCAGAGACCTTGGCTCTGCGTGCAATATCTGCGGTAGAGGCGTTAATGCCATCTTTTATAAATACCTCACGCGCTGCCGCTAAAATCTGCTCTTCAGTTATCTTTTTGGGTCTCGCCATAGTTAATGAGTATACACTCACTAACTATGTGTGTCAATGGCTTCGATGCACCTTTTTAATGTTTTCTTAATGGAATTAACGATATAGTAACCTATCTTGCCCATCATCATAACTTTCCTCAATCTATCTGTTATAAAATGGGCTAAGAGAAGAAGTACCAGGGTGCTTTTACCGTGTGGAAGTCTGGTCGGGTTTTGTGATCTAGGGGGACTCATGCTGTCATTGAAAATCAAGAACGGAGGTGAGATAGATGACAATTCGTCTTAAACTTTCACCACAGACGCAAAAGAGGTTCGAAGCCCTTGCATCCAAAAATGGAATTTAATAGTTGTTAAATATAAAAAATAGCATTTGTTGATATGTTGTTATCCCAGTATCACGATAAACAATCTTTCAGTTTGCAGACTAT
>JAPLCR010000487.1 GCA_026392135.1 Armatimonadota bacterium | reverse complement strand
GTAAAACTGACCGGCTGCAGTTGTCCCCAATCGGGTTAGATTTGCCAACGCTAAAGGGTGGTGTTTCATTGTCAGCTCAGCCCTCCCCGAAAGGAGGGCTTCAAAGCTTCCCACTTACTCTAAGCAATAGTGTCGACGAACCAACAACAGCTTACAGTTAAGGTGCATAGGGTCTTTCCGTCCTTCTGAAATTAGGCGGCATCTTCACCGCCACTACAGTTTCACTGAGCCTCTTGCCGAGACAGCGATCAACTCGTTACACGATTCGTGCAGGTCGGAACTTACCCGACAAGGAATTTCGCTACCTTAGGACCGTTATAGTTACGGCCGCCATTCACTAGGGCTTCGATTCGAGGCATTGCTACCCCTCCTGTTAACCTTCTAGCATTGGGCAGGTGTCAGCCCCTATACGTCGTCTTTCGACTTAGCAGAGACCTGTGTTTTTGTTAAACAGTCGCTCGGTCCGCTTCGCTGCGACCATCTTGCGATGGCGCCCCTTCTCCCGAAGTTACGGGGCTATTTTGCCTAGTTCCTTAACGATAGTTATCTCGCACGCCTCGGTATTCTCTACCTATCTACCTGTGTCGGTTTGCGGTACGGTCAGTGATAGACTCCTGCACTGGCTTTTCTCGATCCCCTCTTCGCTAACAACCGGAGCAAGCTCCGTAGCAGTAAACCAACACTGCTGTTAACCCCAAGGAAATGTCCCCGTGCATTCAACATCTAACACTGGTTCACGAATATCAACGTGACAGCCATCGGTTACGCCATGCGGCCTCACCTTAGGACCGACTAAACATAAGAGGACGAGCCTTCCTTATGAAACCTTAGATTATCGGCGGACGGGATTCTCACCCGTCTTCTCGCTACTTATCCCGACATTCTCACTTGTGTGTACTCCACGCAGGTTTCCACCTGCCGCGTCACTGCGCACACAACGCTCCTCTACCGATGTCCTAAAAGGACATCCCTCAGCTTCGGTAATAGACTTAAGCCCCCATACATTATCGGCGCAGGAACACATCGACCAGTAAGCTGTTACGCACTCTTTAAATGGTGGCTGCTTCTAAGCCAACATCCTGGTTGTCAATGCACTCCCACATCCTTTTACACTGAGTCTATCTTTAGGGACCTTAGCTGGAGGTCTGGGCTGTTTCCCTTTCGACTATGAAGCTTATCCCCCATAGTCTCACTCCCATCCTCTAGCGTATCGCCATTCGGAGTTTGATTGACTTCAGTAACCTGGGAAGGCCCTTAGATCATTCAGTGCTCTACCTGCGATACGGAACGGATGAGGCTGCACCTCAATGCATTTCGAGGAGAACCAGCTATCTCCGCGTTCGATTGGCATTTCACCAGACTACCCACAGTTCATCCAAGCACTCTTCAACGTAAACTGGTTCGGGCGTCCACGGGCTTTTACCCCCGCTTCCCCCTGACCATGGGTAGATCACGCGGTTTCGGGTCTACTGACAGCAACATGACGCTCTATTCGAACTCGCTTTCGCTTAGCCTGCGGTGCGGAACACCTTAAGCGGCCACTGCCAGTAACTCGTCGGGTCATTATGCAAAAGGCACGCCATCACCCTTGCGGGCTCTGACTGTTTGTAGGCTTTCTGGTTTCAGGTTCTGTTTCACTCCCCTCCCGGGGTGCTTTTCACCTTTCCCTCACGGTACTAGTGCACTATCGGTGGTGACGCGTATTTAGCCTTAGGAGGTGGTCCTCCCAGATTCCCACAAGGTTCCTCGTGTCCCGTGGTACTCGGGTATCGACTGAAGCTCAGTATAACTAAATCGTACGGGACTCTCACCCTCTACGGTGTGCCTTTCCAGGCAGCTTCCAATTAACTAGACCGATACTTTATCATTAAAGATTAAGTCGACCCCACGACACCGAAAACATAGTCTTCGGTTTAGGCTGTTACCCATTCGCTCGCCGCTACTAAGGTAATCGCGTATGCTTTCTCTTCCTGAGGGTACTTAGATGTTTCAGTTCCCCTCGTTCCCTTCTCTTTCGAGATGACAGGGTATAACCCCTGCCGGGTTGCCCCATTCGGAAATCCGTAGATCATAGCCTGCTTGCGGCTCCTTACGGCATATCGTCGCTTGGCACGTCCTTCATCGGCACGTCACCCCTAGGCATTCCCCAGAAGCCCTTTGTAGCTTTAGACTTATTCAACTCACTCGTGCCGTTGTCCTTCCATCCCGACTTCCATCGGAATGTCACACATCGACAAGAGTCATTTCGCCATATTTCTTACAAGCGTGCTTTGAGATGTTACAAACATTTGCATGCATTCAATGCCCATAACCCCTATTGTAAAATTACTTTTACAGGAAGTTAAAGACTCTCTCAATATCCGATTTTGAAGGTGCTAGGAGATTTCTCTCCTATTCGGTGCGAAGGAATGTTATCACATTCACACCAAATTCTGTATTAAAGACCGGCCTTCCTTGTGCAATCTAGAACTCTATTTTAGTAGAAGACTGTCTGCATTCCGCGTCTCTCAGGTTCATTATTGTACCGGAGGTTTGCGGTTTTGTCAAGGCGTTTTTTCAAACTTCTTTAACCTGTCTCGCATCCAGAGTGGAGGCTAACGGACTCGAACCGATGACATCCTGCTTGCAAAGCAGGCGCTCTCCCAACTGAGCTAAGCCCCCGCATTACACACAATGTCAACACAAACCCGCCTTGACACCATCTGTAGTTGGTGGGCCTATGTGGACTCGAACCACAGACCTCACCCTTATCAGGGGTGCGCTCTAACCAGCTGAGCTACAGGCCCTTATGACAGATTTTGAGACTGTCGAAAGGTATTCTTGTTTGAAAAATTCGGTCTTATAAAGAGGGATATCATCCCTCAGAGTCGCGGGCGAAGATTCGGTATTCACAAACTACGTACTCCAGCGCTTTACTTTCGTTTGACTGATGAGAAGTGTACCGACCTGATCTGCGCCATGATGTATCTCTCAAGCGTACCTTTCGGTACGTAGTTCTTGAGAGACGATTGGCTAACAAATCTTAGAAAGGAGGTGATCCAGCCGCACCTTCCGATACGGCTACCTTGTTACGACTTCGTCCCCCTTACTCCCCACACCTTCGGCGGCTGGCTCCTTGCGG
>JAPLCR010000473.1 GCA_026392135.1 Armatimonadota bacterium | reverse complement strand
CCCTCAAATGGTGTGTGATCTTCATGGGTAGAGGGGTTTCCCAATGCACTCCTAGAGGCGATGGCGATGGGGCTTGCAGTGATTAGTTTCGACTGCCCAAGCGGACCCAGTGAACTGATCCGCCCCGATTACGATGGAATTTTGCTTCCACCCAAAGATGAGGAGGCTCTTACCAAAGCCCTCGATACGCTGATGGGCGACGCGAAACTGCGTAGACAACTTGCCTCTCATGCCCCAGAAGTACGAGAGCGGTATAGTACAGAGACGGTACTTGCGAAATGGGATGCGGAGATTCAGAAAGCTATTATGAACCGCAAGAAGAGGGCGTAACTTCCTTCTCGAAATTTGTTGGGAACATTATTTTGCGCCTCGCCGTCAAATGGTGTGTGATCTCCTTTTTGTAGTTGGTTGTCATTTTGGGGTGTATGTTGACCGCTGTCCCATATTGGGACGGCGGTCTTTTTTGCCTCTAATTCACACAACTTCGCAAAGGTTCGCCGCGTAAGCCCCGCAGAGCCTCCTCCCCGCCCATCTTGTGAAGACGCTCCTTGCTTTCGCTACTGTGCCACGCCCAGTGAGGCGCGAGCAAGACGTTCGGGGCGCTACGGAGGGGATGGTCATCAGGCAGAGGTTCGTCCTCAAACACATATATCCCTGCCGCACCGAGCCTCCCCTCGCGCAGAGCCTCCGCCAACGCCGCCGTGTCTACGATTTTGCCTCGCGCCGTGTTGACGAGTATAGCGGTCGGCTTCATCAGGCTAAGACGCTCGGCGTTCAGTAGCTGGTTAGTTTCAGGAGTGAGGGGCGTATGTAGAGAGAGAATGTCCGACTGTTTGAGTATCTCCTCTAATGAGAGCGACTCCGCGCCAAGCCGAGCAAACTCCTCTGGTGCGAGGTAGGGGTCGTAGGCAACGAACCGAAACGGAAAGCCTTTTGCGTGAGCGAGTGTAGTGCGCCCGATGCGCCCCAACCCGATAATGCCGAAGGTCGTCGCCTCCGCGCTCCGAATCGGGTAGGGAAGTTCCGGTTTCCAGCCCCCGCCGCGCACAAAGCCGTCCAGAAACGGCAGACAGCGAAATAGCGCCAACGCCATCGCGAGCGCCTCGTCCGCCACCTCGCCCATACAGTAGTCGGGGATATTGCTCACGGGGATGCTTTTGGTACGCGCATACGCAAAATCCACGCTATCGTACCCCACTCCCAGTCGCACAACGATTTTACACCGCTCCATGCGCTCTATTACGCGCTCCCGCACAGGCGTCATAAAGGTCATTACGGCGGAAGCGGCGCTACAAGCCTCCGCTATCGCGCCCTCGTCCTCAGTCACAATGTGGCGAAGCGTGTAGCCCGCGCCCTCTAGCGCTTGGCAGGTCGGCGCGTCGAGCGGGCAGTCGCTCTCTAGCAAAACGATGGTCTGTTGCTCCAATGGATTCCTCTCTCTAGTGCATCTCCGTATCGCAACTCTTAATCGCGCCCCGGTAGTAGTGAAAAACGACGTTCGGGTGTTCCGCAAGTAGCGACATGGGGCAAGCAGAGTCCGCAATTCCCTTAGAAATCATTAGCGCGGTCAGCCGTATGCCGAAAGGGTTGTCGTGATGACCGGGATGCCATATCGAGACGCGCTCCGCCAACCACGTCTGCTTGGGCCCCACCGTCAGGGCGTGCGTAGGGACGATCGGGATGTTGCCCGCGCCGGAGGTTCGGGCGTTCTGCACGAGCGTCAGCGGGTGGAGTTCCACCACGCGAGTCCCCAACTCTCGAAACTCTGCGGGAGAGGGCGGCGCATCCTGATACGCCCCTTCGCGCCGCGCCGGGTCGTTGAAAGCCCAGTGCTTTATCTCGCCCTGACCGCCCTGCATAACCGCACAACGCACGCCGCTCCACGAGGCTTCATAAGCGGAGACATCGGCTTTCGGGAAGTGGAGGTTTGCGTTTGGCATGACAAGTTCGGGGCGGATGTGGTTGAAGCAGAGCTCCCTATCGGCGCGTTCAAACGAAAGGGGATGCTCGGCGGAGACTTCGAGCCCGTTCATGTACCACTCATCCATACCCCAGAAGTGCGCGTTATGCAGGGGTATCTCTAGGGCGTTTACCAGTTGCGCGACGAGCGGAAGTTGCTCGGTGGGTCCAATGGGGCCACAAATCCCTACAGGGTTGTCGGGAGTCGCTTGCCTCCATGCGGCTATGTATTCGAGGGCTTCCGCTAGGAAAAACTCCTCCAGTGTGTCGTAGAGGCGAACCTCAAATCCGGGGCGCGATAGTTCCACGATGTCGCGTTCCGCGAGTTTCGCCGCATCTGTGAGAAGTTCGGAGTCGAGGGTGGTATAGTCCCACCATGCAGGCGCGATTTTACTGAGGGGGCGAGGCATAATGTTTTCTCCTATGCGAGGTTTTCGCTCTTCAAAAGTGCGGTGAGTAGGTTGTCTGTCGGGTGGGGGTGACCAAGATGTTGGAGGAAGCCCTCTCCGTAGGCGGTTCCGATACGCTCTCCGCGCAAAGCCGACCAACGCTTCATTGAGTCGATGTAGTCGTCCATACCATGCTGTTTTTTGAGCCAACTGCGCTGACTATCGTGACAGGCGAGCGATTCTATTTTGCGCTCTATCTGTGCGGAGATATCTACAATAAAATGAAGAGGCGAGGGGTTTCCGAAAAGGTCATGACCGCCTATCGAATCGGTATAGTAGAGGTAGGGAACGCCCTCTATCGGGGGCGCATCACCATCCGCAGGATAGTTTTTTACGCCCGCGTTGAAGCAAGCGTCTCGCACGAGTTGAGAGGATATTTCATGGTCGAACATATAGTCCTGCGGGGGTGTGGTGAATACCATGAGCGGGTTCACATCGCGAATCAGCCCCGCCACCTTTCGCCGTGCGGCATTGTCGAAGGTAATCTCTAAATCGCGGAACTCGAGGCAGGTCGTACACACTGCGCCCACAGCCTTTGCGCCCTCCTGTGCCTCCACGCGCCGTATCGCGGCTATCTCCTCCGAAGTCAGGACGGCGGAGCCTTTGTCGCCGGGAGTCATAGTGGCGGTGTAGAGTTCAAAGCCCAGTTCGCAGAGGCGAATCAGGCTTCCCGCGCAGAGAATCTCAAGGTCGTCGGGATGGGGAAAGAGGGCGAGAATACGTCGGTTTTCGGGTAGCATGGCGAAGCCTTGTTATTAGAGTAGTGGTAGATACTACGCCTCGTCTTGGGTAAAAGAGGCGGCGCGGCTCTTTAGGAGCCGCCTTAAAGTTATCTTCTGGAATCTTCCCCCTTCGCTTCGCTACTCTAGCCTCCTAATCCTGCTTACTCTCTCTATTATTGTAAATTGAGAGCGTGGTAGACAACAAAATGTAGTGATAAGAGTTCAGAGTTAGGGGAGTTTTCACATAACCTCACCCAACCTCTCCTTCACAAAGGAGAGGAGTTCTTGCGCTATTTCGCGGTTAATTCCCCAAAGAGCGAACTCTTTTACGTGTAATGACGGTTTTGCAGGGAGCCTAGGTTTTGTGAAAGAATGAATTTGTGAAACGGAGGAAATAACATGAACACAATTCACCTTGAAGAACTCTATAACCGTCATATCAAGCCGCTCTCGCTAGTGGCGCGTATGCGCCTCGTCAAGCTCATCATGCAAGACCTAGCTCAACCTATGAAAAATTCAGCGGAGCCGCCGAAACGCAGCATTATGGAGTTACATGGTTTGGGGGCGGAAGTGTGGGAGGGAGTAGCCGCGCAAGATTATGTGAAACAGTTGCGCGATGAGTGGGAGAGCCGCCCGTGATAACGCTCAACACGGCTCTTGAGGGTATCACGCGCCTCTGTTTTGATACTGCCCCCTTATCTACTTCATGGAGAAGAACCCAAGGTATGATGCAGTTGTTGAGGACAACATCCACACTTTACGATTGTCAAACTAGCCGACTTATGTAAGAGGTCTAGCGCATTAGGGATGGAGATATGCCGATGAGGGGCTTAGTGAGTTGAGCTACGAAGTGCTTCGAGTTGCTCAGCAGGTAAGGCACCAATATAGGTTAGAGCTAGAGGGCGACCATCTGCCGTTGAAGCGAACCAGTGCAAGATACTCAGCTGTCCACGAAACGGGCGCGGAGGTCTCTGATTGGGGGGTAGCTGGCGCACTACCTTTTGAAAAAGCGTAAACTGCCCCATCCCCTCTCCATAGCGAATGATTACGGCTCCCATCCCAGAAGGAGGCATTCGCACCGCCTCCACCACCCACACGCCTGTAACCTGATAGCCCGGGGGAAGCTGGGAAGGAACAAGCGGCTGGAAAGGCAGATGCTCCTTCGCCTCCTCAAGTGTACTGTATTGGGGTTTGGGGGGAAGGAGTGGGTGTACCGTCGCACCTTGTGGAATCGTTGGTTCAAACATACGCGGTAGGACGTTCACCGCAGCTCCTACCGCGATACTCGTGAAGTAAGAGCGTGAAACCAAGCCGCGCTGATTCGAGATTTCGTTCTTGAGCAGGATGCCCGTCTCTCTATCTATCCAAAACTTGATATTGCGTACTATAGCGGGGTTAGGACGATTCTGAATAGAGACAATCACGGCAGTACGCCCCGCAATAACCTCCTCTCCCACCCGTTCCGCCGTCGCTTGATTCTGAACTACCATCTGCACAATACGTTTGAAGTGGCTCTCCTTATCAGTGGGCCAAAGCGCAATATCAACAACGTTACTTCTCTGATGAAAGTAGTAGTAGCGGTCAAGCCCCGTTATCATTACATCGCCTTTGAGGGCATCTGGCTCTAAAAAGTCGCGGCGGATATGCCCGAATATGTCTCCGTAGACCATCTGCCGCGAGATATGTCCACCACGCTCTGTTAGCTCTGTCATCTGTTCTCCCGAATAGTTTGCATCAGGGCGCATCATACGCCGTACAAGCGGGATAACCTGTGTAGGGTCTGAAGCACTACGGCGAGGGCGAAAGGGAGGGTTATCGAAAGCGGGTTTACGAGGCTTGAACGGTGCCTGAGCGGGGCATAGGCTTCCCATTAACAGGAGAACGATTAGAAGTAATAGGGTCTTAATAGTTGTTGTTTGCATTTGAGTAACTCTTTTGCTTAGCCCCGCCCCCTTCACACTATGGGAAGAGGAGGCTATTCAGATACACTAAGAAAAAGGCGACTACCTTTTTTGAGGTAGAGGATCGTCACTAGCACATGAGAACCTATCACCGGAATGGTAGCTATCTTAGGCAACGCCCGAAAACTAATGCTCCACTTTTTCACCTTGTTATGAGATGTAGTACGAGTGAATTATGAAGCAGTTATTTCTGGGCAACGCCTTAGTGAAAGTGCGAACACAGTAGCACTGTTCAGATGGATACGAATCATATATTTTTCGAGAGGTAGTTCACTCAGCGAAGTGCCTTTCCAACTCACCGTATGTGAAAGCGAGTCTCCGCTTAAAGGAGTACACTCGTTAGCCGAGAACCCACGTATCCTCCGCCCTCGTGAACTCAACAACTCCACCCTGATAGAGCCTTTAGATACGTCTGCATTTAGCGAGATGCTCTTGATACCGCGAAGGCTTAAAGGCTTAAGCGTTATCTGTCCGATTCTCTCCAACGGTTTTGACAGTGTCGACTGGTCGCTTTTACGTACTGGTCTTATACCGGCGAACCTATCACGCGGTATGGTTGCAAAGCCTATCCCGCTGGGCATATTCTCGTCGTCGCCGCCAGTAGCACCGCCTTGATAGGCACCATAGTAGAATCGTATCTCGTCTTCCAGAATAACGGGTGTGGAGTTAGTGAAGAGGGAGCCGCTGTCGTACTGCCCAGGCTCACCGCGCGACAAGAAGAACTCTTTTTTGAAGGGACGTTTCCAATCCCAACCATCTAGGCTCACCATTAACTCAATGTCGATGACACCGCCGCCGAGTGCCCTGTTGAGAATCTGGTTCAGCGAAAAATAGCGACTGCCATAGTAGAATACGGGCGTAGTATGAAATTCGACCGAAGAAGGGTCTGTATCATCTGGTGTGAGTACCAGTTCAGCATCCTTCCAGTGGATGAAATCTTTACTTTCAATTCTGCCCATGGCGTGCTTCCAGTACATCCCTCCAGCGGGACCGTCTATCCACATCTTTGCGTAGTTCACAAACGATTTACGGATGGGGTCGTAGAACACATCCACTGCATCTGCCATTGTGAGAGGGTTATCCCACAGCCTATGCCCAATTTCGTCGGTGAACGGTACTGGGCTTTCGTAGTCGCCGTAAGATGTCTTGTGAAGCGGTGCCTTGGGGTACTTCGTCCAGCGAATTCCATCAGGAGAAAATGCTACGCACAGTCCAGGATACTCCTTACCCTCATCTACAGAGAAGTCGGTATATGCCATCTTATAGCGGCGATTAGGGTTATTATCTTTCGCGTCGTAGACAACGGAGACTCCGTAGCGGTCGGAGTGACCTCCATTCGCGACAAGCACGATGTTAGTCTCCTTGATAGCGTTAAAGGGGAAGAGTGTGAGATTGGGTTTGGTGAAGTGAATGCCATCCCTCGACTCCGCATAGCATACGACACACCGATCGCTCCTCCTTTTTGCCCGCACTCCTGCGTAGGTTTGGTACCAAACCTGATACACACCCGTCGCCGGATTTCTATGAACAGCCATCCATCCGATAGCCGCCTCCCATGGTCTGTCCTGTCGAATTATCGGGTTACTTGATGCCCTCTTAGCAGGATGGAGGATGCGCTCTGTACCTGAGCGATAGAGGATGTCGGCATCGTCAACGAACAGTATAGTCTGAGCGGCTCTTGTTAGAGAGTTGTCCTTCCGAGAGAGCAAGGCACCTACAACTGCCTGTTCCGTGACGAACAGAGTAACCAGAACACTGAGCGCGTGCCACCCATTCGAGATCTTGATCATACAGCGTGGTTAATGCGACGGAAGACCACTTATTCCGTTTTTGACTAATCATATCGGCTACTATGCCTCCCATTCATCAGTAAATGCTTCAAAATAGAGCGTCGCTTTCAAATAGAGAAGGGTACTAAGCCACACTAACATAAGAGAGATACGCAGGTGATGAGGTCAGGGGGCTGAGTAGCTATTGAGAGCACCTATCTTCCTGTTGATAAGAGTGCATGAACCGCAAGTCGATTCGCTACGGGGTCTGAAAAGGGGTCTTCCGTCGCATTAACCACATTCTGCTCCAACGGCATGGCAAGCCCACTTCTCGCCTCTATCTGCCCTTCTGGTTCACCTGTGTTGTGGCTTGCAGGGGGCTGTTTTAGTAGAAACACGCCGATCAGAAACACACCCACGAGGCTAAAACTGACCGCATGAAGCCGATAGATACGGAGTGCCAAAATGAGTGACATCACCCATTCACGGAAGCGGGCTCGTAGTGGAAGTGCTGGCATAGCCGCAGGCTCTAGCACGTCGAGGCGGTCATGTAGTCTCATCATGAAGTCGTCACTGGTGTCGCGCTGGGGCGTAGAGTGAAGCAGGTGAATCATCGCCTCCATTCCACGACTTGCTTCCAAACACTCCAAACACACGGCGAGGTGCTTTTCGACCTCTATAATCTGACGTGCAGAGAGAAGGTTGTCGTGATACTCTGAAAGTAGGGCGCAAATTGCGGAGCACTCTGTATTTGTTTTTTGGGATAGAGAAAGCACTGTTTTCTTACCTAGTAGACTCCCTTGAGATAAGGGGCAAGGGCTTCACGCAACTGGGCGCGAGCATTGAAAATACGGGACTTCACGGTGCCTAATGGCACATTGACAATACTGGAGATCTCTTCGTAAGAGAGACCTTCCATATCATAGAGCAGTATGACTGTACGCAGTTTTTCCGGCAGTTGGGAAAGAGCGGTGTCTAACTCTCTCCCCAACTCTTTACTTATCAAAACACGCTGAGGGTCGTAACTTACATCAAGAATATCGCGTTGACTACCGGTATCGTCGTCCTCATAACAGGTTTGCGAGAGCGAAGAGGCTTGAATATGGGCTTTTGTTTTTCTGCTAAAATCGATGCAGAGGTTCGTAGCAATCCGAAAGAGCCATGTGTTTAGGCTAGCTCTGCTCTGAAAAGAGTGGATACTGAGGTAGGCGCGAACAAAAGTCTCCTGCGTCAGATCTTCCGCGTCTGCCGAGCTGCGCACCATACGGCTTATATAGTTGTATACCTTGCTTTTGTACCGTAGCACAATCTCATTAAAGGCGGTGCGGTCATTTGCTTGTGCGCGTTGAATGAGCAGGGTATCGGTGTGCATTACATTTTCCATTGCCCACATATTCGTAATAGAACCCCACTATTTTAGTGTATTGTGGTTAAGACGAATCCATGGGCGGATTGTTCACTATTGGGTGATACTTTTTAGCATCGCCTCTGTCTGCGCGTAGCTGCCTAGCTGGAAGCCTCCACTTGTTAGTACACAGAGTACCTTTGGAGAGAGCAGGGCATGAAGCTCTACGTCTTTGACCCCCTCTGTCTGTTGTTCTAGAGGCAAGAGGTGTGCATGGTTTGCACCGGGATGAAAATAGACCTCGCTAGTGGTCTCCTTCAGCCTTTCGAGGAGTTTGAGGGTATATGCTTCACTCATCTGCCCTGTTTGCAAGTGCCCGTATACGTGTCCGCACAAAAAGAAAGTCTGCCCTGACTTCTGTTCATAGCGGCGTAGAGAGCCAAGATTCCGCTTTCGCAAAAGTCGGAAGATGAGGGCGGCAATGGTATCAAGGTTTATCGACTGCCCTCCCGACCTAAGGTGATCTAAAATCGGCTCGTAAGGATAGCGAATTCGCCGCACACCATACTGAACACACAGGCGCAGCATCTCATCCCATACGATAGGAGGGAGGTGAAAGTGTTGGTGCCCATCTACATGAGACCAGTCTAGCCCCGTCTGTGCGAAACGTGCGAACTGCGCCTCCATCTCCGCAAACAGTTCGCGCTGTGCGGTCTTAGAGAAAGTATAGCGCAGTCCTGCCCGAAATGGGTCGCTCTCTAATTTTTTTTGAGGAGTGACTATGTGCGGAATCGTTTTTGCAGGTAATACAGGAGTGTCTAGAGTGAGGGTAAGGTGTAGTCCAACTCCAAGAGCGGGCATCTCCCGTGCCATCTCAACTGCCTCCTCAAAGCCCTCTTCACCTACCATCAGACTCGCGCTTGTCAGAATACCCTCTCTGTGCGCTCTTTGAATAGCGACATTGACGGTGTGGGAGTAGCCGAAGTCATCGGCGTTGATTATGAGGAGGCGCTTCATATCCTCTGTGGCTTGTTCAAAGCTCTACCGCCTAATACCGTATCTAACTCTTGCCGAACTCCTTTGAGGAGGTCTACTGCATGGAAGGGTTTGGGTAGAAGGTTCACTGTGTCTATCTGGCTGCCTTGATACGCAAGGTGATTTGCGGTATAACCAGAGACGTAGAGGGTGGGTAGAGTGGGGCGCTCTTTTTGGAGGCGTTCCGAGAGCTGTTTGCCTGTAATACCGGGCATCATCATGTCGGTAACCAACATATCAATCTGCCCTCTATATCTACCTACAATATCCAGTGCCTGCTCTGCGCTCAGGGCTTGAAGTACACTGTAACCTTTAGCTTCGAGGATGTGTGTAATGAGCGTAAGGAGGCTTGGCTCGTCATCTACCACAAGAATAGTTTCTGTTCCCTCGTAGGGAAGAGGCTCTGCCCTCATCGGTGTTGGTAATGTTGCTCCGACCTCTATGGCACGCGGTAGATAGATAAGAAAAGAGGTTCCGTTCCCTGTTTTGTTAGAGACGCGTATTTTGCCTCCGCTCTGCACCACGATATTCTGGCAGACAGCCAACCCCAACCCCGCCCCTTTTTCAGAGGGCTTTTCTGTGAAGTAAGGATCGAACAGACTACTCTGGAGTTCAGGGGAGATGCTCTTCCCTGTGGTGCTTAGCTCTAGTAGGATATACTCGCCCATAGGGGGTAGGCTGGTAGAGGACTCCTTGTCTTTAGAGGTTACGAGTAGGTTCTGCGTTGTAATTATGAACTGCCCCTGCTCCTGCGTGGTACTCTTCGCATAGTGTGCGAAATTTAGAAGAAGCTGCACGAAAAGAGTAGAGTCTATCTGAGCCTTCCATAGGTCTTCAGAAAGATGAAAGCTTAGCTGTATTCCAGTGCCGACCTCTCTTTCAAGTTGAGCTTTGCTCTCCTCTATAACGTCATTTAGGCTTACTGCTTTTGCCAAACTCCGCTGTTTGTCGGCGAAGATAAGCAACTGTCTGTTCAAAGCAGCTGCCTGTTGGCTTGCTTTCTGGACACTATTGAGATACGAGAGTAGTGACCCCGTGGGCTTCTCGTCTAGTGCCATATCTGTATAACCCTGTATTGCGGTGAGTAGGTTACCAAAATCGTGCCCAATGCCTCCTGCTAGGCGTTTCTGCTTTACGCTCTGTGCTACTCTCCAAGCGGTAATGTCTTTCAAAACGACAGCGACCCTCTCACCCGTAGGAAGGAGGAGGTAGTGATAGGTCTTACCATCGTGTACTATCTCATCTTCAACAGGGGTGTGGGTATTAAGAGCTTGTACATATTTGTCGCAGAGAGCCAAGAGGGGGTTGTGCGTACTGGTATGCATAAGGCTTCCAGTAGTATCCTCTTGAGATTGGGTAATGAAATGTGTCGCAGGAGTATTCATCTCCACAATCTGAAAATCGACTACTTCGTTTTCATCTCGAAGGGCTTCCAAAAGTATCAAAATATCGGGGCTGTTCTCTACAAGAACTGTGCCGAGAGACGCGCCCACAGTGGCTTTTACTATCTTATCAGAGGTTGTCATAAATGGTTGTTGCCCTCCATGCTCTCCCTTACACCGTGCTTTTTATGGGGGCTTTAGGGTGAATTGCGAAAATACGCTCTCCATAAACGGGTGCGAGATGTGCTTTGTTTTCTCGATAGTCGTCATCAATCACGAACGTAAACGCATCCGTGAGGCGACAAAATCGGCGTAGTTCGGCGACCTCTTCGGGAGTCTCTGGCACAAGGCGTAAAGTGAGAGCGACTCTTCTTCCTTCCTCATCGGTAATCATGCGGTCGCCAGGGTGCATTCCTTCCACAACGGCTTTCATATTATTCTCTAACCTCCTTCTATTATTGGAATAATATCACAAAAATAGACGGAATCCCTACTTGAATCGAGAATTTTTTGTTTCTCTCCAAAAAGTCGGGATAGAGCGGGACTAGTGCTACAGCCTCGTCTAACCAACTCCTTTCTCCCGTGTCGAACGGGGGAAAGGCTGGGATAGGGGGCGGAATCGGCGCAGAGGGCACTATCGCTTTTGCCGCCAACCTTCCAAACAGAGATAAGTCCCTTGTCGTCACGGAATTTTGGAGAGCCACAATTTTTTAAGGAAAGGCAGAGGAGGTTATAGTGACTTTGGTGAGGGGTAGCATATTGAGTATCTCACCTTACGCAGTAAGTAGCCCTCAACCCCTAACCCCTTCTCCAAATACTGGGCGAAGGGGAACTAAGGCGACCAGT
>JAPLCR010000547.1:8935-16360 GCA_026392135.1 Armatimonadota bacterium | reverse complement strand
GGGCGTGCCGCTAATCGCAAAGCCGTCTGAACCGTCGGCTAGTTTTACAGGGGTGATGCGAAGAGGTTTGTGGAGAGTCATACCGTGCCCCGCCGCGCTACGCTGTCTCTCTGGCGCAACCACCCTCACCTCTCCCAGCGTCTCTAGTATCTTTTTGAGGGCGAGTATGCCGGGCGCGTGTATTCCGTCGTCATTCGTGAGCAGTATCCGCATGGTTCTCCCGTTTTTCATCGAGGCAAGATTTCCACTCTCTTCCTGTAGCCTTTCTCCTCCCAACCATAGGAGGAATGAGGCGCGATGCCGTCGAACTACAAGGTTAGAGTTCTATGTTCTATTTTGACACAAAATCGAGAGGTTAGAGACTTATGGCGACTCGTAAAGTTAAGATTGGGATGATGTCTTTCGCCCATGTGCACGCATGGAGTTATGCGAAGAGCATAGCGAACCGCGACGACACCGAAATGGTTGGGATTGCCGACCACGACTCGGTACGCGCTGTTCAGATGGCGCAAGCACTTGGGACAACGGCTTTTGAGAGTTATGAAGCCCTACTTTCCACCCCCGGGTTAGAGGCGGTAGTGATCTGCTCTGAAAATGTACGCCACCGCGCTCTTTGCGAGATGGCGGCGCAGGCGGGAAAGCACGTCCTCTGCGAAAAGCCCCTTGCTACTAGCATGGAGGATGGTCTGGCGATGATTGCGGCGTGCGAACAGGCGGGAGTTCAGTTGATGACGGCATTCCCATGCCGGTACTCACCCGTAATGCAGCGCCTGAAAGCGACCATTGAGAGCGGGAGCGCGGGCGAAATCGTGGCAGTGCGCGGCACGAATCGCGGGCGAAACCCCGGAGGTTGGTTCATCAACAAAGAGGAGTCGGGCGGCGGCGCGACGATGGATCACACCGTTCATGTCACCGACCTTATGCGCTGGATGCTGGCGGACGAGGTGCAAGAGGTCTACGCAGAGGTGAGCAATAACATCTCTCATCAGGCGTTCGACGATGTGGGCTTCCTGAGTCTTCGCTTTGAGCGCGGCGTATTCGGCACGTTAGACGCTTCGTGGTCGCGCCCGAAATCGTTTCCGACGTGGGGCGATGTAACGCTGGATGTGATTACAGAGCGCGGTACTCTCTCGATGGATATGTTCGCGCAGAACCTCGTCCTCTACTCTGATAAAACGAATAGCGTGACTTGGCACAACTGGGGCGGCAATATGGACGATGGTCTGATAGGTGCGTTTGCCAAAGCGGTGCGCGAAGAGTCCCCTGTCCCGATAACCGGGCTGGACGGTCTCAGGGCAGCGGAGGTGGCTTTTGCCGCCTATCGCTCGGCGGAACTGCACGCCCCTGTGACACTACGCTGACCTGTTTAACCTCAAAAATAAAGGAGAGCAAACATAGTGTTTTACAAAATGCGTGTACTGCCGGTTCTATTAGGCGCGGCGGTGCTGTTTTTACCGGTGATGGCGAAAGCGCAACAGCTGGAGGAGGATAGTAGTGTTGCCTCACATCCGACCTACCTCATCAATATAGATACACCCTACATTCCCCTCAAAGGTCATCTCCATTTTAGCGCGGATGTACGACCTTTCTCAACGGCGGAGAACAACACCTACTCTACGTTAGGGCTAGAGTTTGGCTTCACCAGTAGTATGGCAATTCTGCTTCGTGCAGGAGGGGCTAGCCGACAACTTATCACGCCGGGCGCGGTTCCGCTTGTGGCGGGCGGGCGCGAATATGAGGCGGGAGTGCGCTGGATGTGGAACCAAAAGGGGAGTACGATGTTTGGAGTCGGGGCGAGTTTGCTGATTCCGACGACGCGCCCTGACAACCGAGTGGCACTGGGTGGGGAGGTTCTGCTAGGCAGAAAGTTCGGTAAGAACATCACGCTCTACGCTACACCGAAAGCGACCTTTGGCTCTGCCCTACTCGCAACACTAGGCGGGGGAGTACAGTTCCAGTTTGAGCCAAACATCGCGCTTATCGGAGACGTTCAGGTTCCGTTCATTGGGCAAAACGGCTTTAATACAACCTCTGGCGACACCATTAAGAGGTCGCTTTGGGGCTTAGGGCTTCGCTATAACCCCACGGTATTCCGCGGTAAAGCAAGCCTCGATTTAGGAGTCACCAACGGCATAGGGAGAACGCTTGGAATGTCCACCTACAGCGCAACAGCCGGAAGTGCGGCGTTCTATTTTAGCCTTAACCTGCGTCCCTAAAGTTACGTCATCGACTCTGGAGAGCCAAAGATGCCCTTTTATGACCCCAAAACCTGCCTGAGTAAAGAGCTTTTCCCAGGTGTTACTCTCACCCCAATTTGGGGTGAACACCTGATGATGTCCTACGTGCGCTTCTCATTTGTCGATGCGCTTGTACCTACGCACCAGCATCCGCACGAGCAGATGGGTATGGGTTTGGAGGGAGAGTTTGAACTCATCATTGACGGTGAGGCGCAGATTATCCGAGCTGGGATAGCCTACTGTATTCCCGGAAACACCCCCCATAGTGCAAGGAGCCTTACTGAAAACGCCTATGCTCTTGACATCTTCTATCCGATACGTGAAGAGTACACGCAAGGCTTAACGTAAGAGGTCAATAAACACATACCCCTTCCCACACGCTCTAAACCGTAAGCCTGTCCCCTACCTCTCACCCAGTTCTGGACGAGGGGCGGTTCTCTCTATGGAACCACCCCAAGCATCCTATATCCCCATTTTCTTTGCGAGGTACACGGCAGATCGGCGCAACTCATCAATACCGTTTACGCCATCTTCAATAGAGACCCACCCATCAAAGCCCACTCCGCGCAGAATCTCGAACATGAGGTCAAAGTCGTTGATTCCTGTACCGATTTCGCCATGAATAAGTTGATTGTAGTCGGTGATGCCTTCGGGACCTATCTCCACGCCGGGGCGCGGGCGGCGGTCTGAGGCGTGCATCGTCACGACTTTGGGCGCGACGCGGCGTAGGAGTTCAATGGGGTCTTCGTTCGCAAGAAGTGTGTTCGAGGGGTCGTAGTTCACCCCGAACCAAGGGCTATCTATCTGCCCCACTATCTCGCAAAAAATATCCATCATCTGCGCGAATTCAGGGTAGTCCCAGTAGTTGTCCTTGAAATGGTTCTCCATCGTCAGGATAACCCCTTTGGATTCGGCATACGGAAGTAACTCCTGTATCGACTCCACCACCCATCGCACTCCGTCCTCTCGGCTGACTTCGGGGCGACGCTGACCAGAAAGCACGCGGCAGGTGCTTCCCCCCAGTGTCGCGGAGAGGTCTATCATCCGCTTCTCCTTTTCGATTTCGGCTTGGCGGAACGCGGGGTCAGGGTGCGTGAAGTCGGGGGAGACGCAGAGCATGGGCATCTCGAAGCCTGCCTCATTTAGTGCCTGCTTCACGCTGGCGAGATAGTCGGGTTCAAAACTCTCGAAGTAGCCGCTATACATCTCAAGCCCTGTGACTCCTGCGGACTTGAGTTCTTTTTCGGCGAGGGCTATCCAGTCGAAAACGGTCATGGTGCGATGAACGCATAGGTCGTCCATAAAACACTTGGGGAAGGCGGCGAGTTTCAAGCGAGATTCTCCTTTGAACGGGGAAGTAGACTGAGCGTACTGCCTGTACCATTCGACAAAGAGGGGGAAGCCTCCTCTTTTCAAGAGCAAAGGGCAGAAAGTGAGCTAATAATGGAAACAAAAAACACGCGCCCTCTATCGGAACTAGAGCTTCTGCTGGAAAACGCGGATGAGGACATTCGTTACAAGGCGGCGCGGGAGGTTGCGTGGGATATTAAGCCGCCCTATGAACAGGTCTGTGAGTGGGGGCAATCAGAGAACCCGCTTCGCAGGGAGATGGCGGCGTTCATTCTGGGGAGTTCTAGTTGGGTGGACGAGGCGAAAACAGTCACGGCTTTGACCTATCCGCAAGCCGTCCCGTTCCTCCTGAAAATGCTGAATGACATGGATGAAGACGTGGAGCAGACCGCCCTAGAAGCCCTTGCGAACCACAAAGAGCCGAATACCCTTCCCCCGTAATACTTGGCTATGCCGACCACGCATGGGAGGACTTACGCTGGTCTGTGGCGTTCATTCTGGGCGGTTGGGACTGGGAAGGGGCTTGCATCCAGTATCGTGAAGAGGTGATTCGCGTCCTGCTAAAGTTGATGGACGATCCTGACGACGACGTTCGCGACTGGGCTACCTTCAGGGCGTATAACGGAGGGCTGGATACGCCGGAAACGCGGGCGCGTCTCTGGAAGGCGTTGGAGGATACGAACTGTGACGTGAGAGGTGAGGCGGCGCAGGGGTTAGCGCAGTTCGGAGACAGCTCTTTTATTCCTGTTTTAGAGCGTATGCTCTGGGAAGATGAAGACCTCTCCCCTTGCTATTTTCTTGCGGCGGAAGAGTTTGGAGACCCCGCGCTACTACCTGCCGTGATTGCCGCATCGGAGCGATGGTTGGCGGAGGGGCATGAAATGACCTGGTTTATCGAGCCAACTATCAAAGCGTTGCGGGAGAGGGACTTTAGCGTCTCAGATTACCTCTTGTAGTGGCTCGAAGCCATCCATCAGGTAGTTTGGACGGTTAAGCGCGTCTGGAACTGGGGTGTTCGCAATATCAATCCCCATGTTGTGATAGAGGGTTGAGAACACCTCGCGGAAATGCACGGGTCGGTCTGCTGGCTCTTCGGCACCGCGGGTCGTTGCACCAATAACCTGCCCTGTCCGCATCCCTCCGCCCGACATAAGCCCACACAAGACTCGCGCCCAGTGGTCGCGCCCTGCGTCCTTATTGATAGTCGGAGTGCGCCCCATCTCACCCCACACTACTACCGTCACATCTTTGTCCAGCCCGCGCTGATAGAGGTCGGTCACAAGTGCGCTCAACGCTTGGTCAAGCATTGGGAGGTGCTGTTTTAGGTTCGTAAAGTTGCCGCCATGCCAGTCCCAGAAGCCGTAGGATACGGTGACGAAGCGTACTCCTGCCTCTACAAGGCGACGCGCCATTAGGAACTGCTCATTGAGCATGGGCGCTGCGTCTCCGACGGGCGTTGCAATGCCCTTACCGTACATCTCTTTGATTTTAGGGTCTTCTTTAGAGAGGTCGAGGGCAGTCACGACTCTGTTTGATGTTAGCATATCGTAGGCACGTTGAGAGAGGTCGTCCAACCCCTTGAGGGAGTCTACATTGCGCCGAAACCTGTCTAAGCCCGCCAGCATCCTTCGTCTATCAGAGAGCCTATCTAGTGAGACCTCTTTGAGGGTCATATCCTGCATCATTTGACCATCAGGGCGGAGTGCGCTATAGCCTAGTCCGAGAAACCCAGGTCCGGGGTCGTTGTAGGGCATATGCTGAGTGCGGGGTGAGAGGTTGACATAGGGGGGAACAGTTTTGTTAGTGGGTCCCTGCAATCGGGAGACGACGGAACCCATGACCGGTGCGTGGTTCAACCGGGTCTCTGCCTCTGCGTAACCAGTGCTACAGATATTGAAGGCGTGCTCGTCTCGCCCACCAACTAGGGAGCGCAAAACGATGAACTTATCCATCATCTTCGCCATGCGGGGTAGGTGCTCACATATCTCAATGCCGGGCACATTGGTCTTAATGGGCTTGAATTCACCGCGTAGTTCGGCGGGCGCATCCGGCTTGAGGTCGAATGTGTCTTGATGTGCGGGCCCACCGGGTAGGTAGACCATGATGACCGCCTTGTGCGATTTCTTAATTCCTTGTTGGGCTTCCGCCGCAAGCAAGTCAGTCAGACTCAGTCCACCACACGCCAATCCACCGATTTGCAAAAACTGCCGGCGCGTCACGCGGTCACAAAAGGCTCCGCTCCCCATCCCTTTAATCGTCAGCATAACCTGAATTCCTTCCCTAGTTCCGCAACAAAATGACAGCAATCTGCCCTATACGGCACTCTGTTAGTCGCGTCTACAGATAACAAGTCGCGTCTATTTCGTCTCACTCCCTATTATTATTGCACTTCAATCCAAAATCTCCTGCGTTGCTTACGAAAGAGTTCGCTCTTTTGGGGTGTATTGGGGTGGATATGAGTGGGAAGCAGGGGATTGAGGCTGTTTTAGCGAATAGAGGGGAGCGAAGTAGTAAGAAGGCGAAAGGCGGCGAAGAGTGTCTCCACTTTATACAAAGGGTTTGGTTCTACTGGCTATTTTGGGAATAACCTTGTCAGGCTCTGCCTGTTTAGCAGAGGGTGATTTTTTGGTGTTTAGCCATCGCGAGACGAAAAGTTTTGAGCAGATGCTAGAGGCTCTCAGTAAAGCGGATGTCGTGGTGGTTGGAGAAGAGCATGACCACAAGTTAGGTCATACTTTAGAATTACAGATTTTGAAAGGGCTACAGGCACACAACCCTTCGCAAGTCTTTTCGTTGGAGATGTTCGAGCGCGATGTTCAGTTGACTCTTAACGAGTATCTGGCTGACCAGATAAGTCAGTCCAGCTTTCTTGCCGCCTCGCGCCCTTGGCCCACCTACGCTACGGACTATGCCCCTCTTATTGAGTTCTGTAAAGCGAATCGACTTCCCGTTATTGCTGCAAATGCGCCGCGACGTTATGTCAGTGCGGTAAGCAGGAAAGGGCAGTCTATCCTTCTTGACCTGCCTAAAGCCTCTAAAGCCTATCTTGCGAAACTGCCCATTTCAATGGATTTGCCCCCTGAATACGACGCGGCTTTGAACGCAGTTTTTGGTAATCACGGCAATACAGGTGCAAGTATGCCCTCACTGCCGCCTTTCATCAAGGAGGGGCAAGCTTTGTGGGATGCGACGATGGCAGATTCGATACTGCGCGGGCGAAAGCAGTACCGCAAAAGCCCCATTATGCAGATCAACGGCTCTATGCACAGTGATTATGGGTATGGGCTTGTGGATAGGCTTCGAAAAACCGATAAAAGGCTGAGGGTGATGGTTGTTTCTATTAAGCGAGATAGAGCGTATCCGCAGGTAGATGCAACGCAGTACGAAAAGACGGGTGACTTCGTTATTGTTACGGGAGAAGAGCCGAAAAAGTAGAGGAGGAGGTAGAACTCTCCCTGCTTCTATTACGAGAGCCTGTAGGCTCTGTAGAAGATGGCTAAGGTTCGCCGAAACACCTTTCCTTGGAAACGGTAGCCCCCCATTCCCGGCTCAATACGGCATAGTTTTCCTCCCTGCTCCGGCTTTTCAGGGATGGCAAGGGAGGTTTTGCTGTCATGCTCAATCTCTCCTGCTATCTGTTCGGTAACTCCTGGTACTCCTTCTAATCGCTCAACTCCCCTTCCCTTGAGTGCATCGCGACGTAGTTGTTGTAGGAGTGTTATCGCGACGGCTGTTTTCTTGAGGACGCTCTGATCCTGCGAATCTCCCTTTATTATTGGGGGGGTGATGAAAGCAAAATAGAGTGCAAAATCGAGATTGCGAATATCGGAGGTACTCC
>JAPLCR010000547.1:0-8833 GCA_026392135.1 Armatimonadota bacterium | reverse complement strand
GTTTCAAACCGCTTCCAGTCGGTTACGAGCGTTTCGTAGCCCTCTTGCAGTTGAGTAAGAAGTAGCTGTAAACCCGCGTCTGATGTGTTCTGTAGGATGCCCTGAACACACGCGATGCCCTTTTGCCAATCGTCGCTTCCGTTTTGGAACTCGTCTTCGGAAGGAGCTTCTGATTTGGTAGGGAGGGTAGGCTCTAGGACTTTGTGGTGCTCTGCTTCCCAGTTTTGAAAAGAGGTCTCCAACTCTGTGAGGCGTACTGCTACTCCTTTTAGTAGGTTTTGAGTCTCTCCCTGTTGCTTCGTGAGGCGGTTAAGGGTCTGTTCAACTCCTTTTTGGTATACTTGGTTCGTCCCTTCCCACTCTTGAAGTGCGGTGATTGTCTTCTTCTGCTCTGAAATCACAAGTACTCTGAGGTCAGCATTTTTAGCATCTGTCAAACGTGCTATTTGATGGATAAACGCCTCAGTCTCATTAGAGGATTCAAGAAACCCCCCCTCTGCTCTACTGGCATCAAGGCGGCGAAGGCACTCTTGTATCTGCCCAGTCAGAATCGCGAGCCAAACAAAAATAAGAGCTAGGATGCTACCAAGAAGCCAAGGTGTCATTCGTTTGCCTCCGGTACGTACTGAGGGGTGTAGCGCCGGTAGTAGAGGGCGAGGGTAGGCTTATTGGCGATAACTTTACCATCGTACTCATAACCTGCTTTGCCCGGCTGAATTTCGTAGAACTTATACTCAAGACTCTGGTTTGGAGGCGAGGGGCGTAGCCGCTCATTACTGTCCGCTTCTACTCTTCCCGTAATCATGCCGTCTGCTGAAGTACTGCTTGCCTCTTTCTCAATACGAGAAACCCCTAGTTGCGCCAACTGATTGCGTTGCTCCTCTTGAACTTTTCGGATGCTCTCTTTCAGGCGCGAAAACCGGTCATTGAGCGGGTAGGGCAACGACTCGGCAGAGACTTCTATCTGAAAATAGAGGCTACTGTCTAAACGCTCTATATCTACTGCCCCCCATGTAAGCGGCGGCAGCTGCTGTAGCTCATTCCAACGCCCTCGACAAAACTCATAGGCGCGTTTCACTGCCCCCCAGTCATCGGATTGTGTTTTTATCGCCTCCTCCAACTCGGTGTCTGCCATCAGGCTCTGCCATGTATCCAGAGACGGGGTGGAGGTCGATATAAGAGGGGGAGGCTCTCGGTGAACGTCCCTGTTCTCTTGCGGTTTTTGACCTTTGAGTAGAGGGATTAACTGAGAAAGTAGCAGGCGTATCTCTTTCCCATCCTGCTCTAAGTACCCAACTTTTTCTAATATCCGCCTCTCAAACGCTTCCGGCGACCATGCGGTAGGCATATCAGAGGCGGTAGAGGTGAGGCTCTCTTTGCGTATTTTTAGCACTTCATTCGCATCCTGCTGTTTTTCAGCCCACGAGAGAAGCCGTTCAGAGTTGGATAATATCCGTGTTGCCGTGTTTTTGAGAGGCTCTATGCTCTCTGATTTCCGTAGGATGCTCTCCGCGATAACTCTGGCTTCGGCAACCTCTACTTGAGGGCTGTTAATGGTTTGTGTAATGAGCAGGAGCTTGTTGTCGATACTTGTTAGTGTGGCGCGGCTCTGCTTCTCTCTACTCGTCAGCTCATCTAAGAGTTGTCCCAGCTGCTCTTTTTGGTGTTCGTTCATATCATCCACTATCCCCCTAAGCTGCTCTCCTAATCGACCCTCCAAGCCGCGCACAGCCCTCTCAATACCCTCTACTCTTCTACGCGTTATCTCTGAAACGCCCAGCCATATCAAAATAAGAAAACTGACGCCTCCCACGATTGCGGAGAGGTTTCGGTCAAGCCCAAGCTGTGCGAGATACAGTAGTGCTACTATTACGCACCCTGCTATGAAGAGAGAGCGAACAGTGGAAGTACGCGGGACTTTATTTTTTTGAGGGTTATTAGACATTTTGGGTTTCCTAAATAGAGCACTAAGAGAAGAGAAATCTACATAATAACAGTGTCTTTATCGTTGGGTGTATCGGCATCTCCGTTATTCTGATAGGTGATGACAAGGTGAAGGCGTGCATCAGCGCGATACTGTAGCCCTAGGCTCATTCTTAGCGAGTGGTGCGGAGGCGCGGAGAAGGTGTCACTGTAGACGAGGCGCTCTGGTTCTCCTCTCTCTTCATTTGCCTTAAACAGAGTGAGTATGCCCATGTCCCCTGCTTTCAAATTCACGATTCTGACGTTAGAATTTGTGTGTGGGGAGCTGCCTTTGTGTATAAAGACAGGTGCAGGAGAGTGGAGGGAAGGGGCTTCAAAGCGTAGCACGATAGTGTAGGGAAAGAGGTCGTTCAAGTCTACCAGAGGGCAAAGCGTGGCTCCACGCGCCACATTCATCGTATAGAGAGGAGCTAACTCCCCTTGCTGTGCGTTGATGTGGATGAATTTGGGGGTGTATTGAGAGCTATTGAACATATCCAAAAGCCGACTTACAACACAGGGAATGAAGGTTCCCCCTCCTGTTAGGCAGAGCCACTTGATAGGCTCTTCAAAGCCTTTCATCTTTTCGCGTAAAGAGGGGTAGGCATCATCTGGGAACTTGGTGCGGTGCAAGGCTATGCCTTTTTCGGGGCTTCCCTCTTCTGGAGCGAGTACAGGATAGGTTGCGTCTTTGGGAACGCCTGTTTCCAACATCATCTGAACATAGGGTTCATAGAGGGAGGCTATTAGGCTCCATGAGATAGTCGCGCCCTCTCCAAAGCTACTTTCATCCAGTAGTACTTTCTCGTCCTCCTCCAGTTTACTTTCGTCATCGGGGAAGGAGAGTGTCTCCTTTCTGGTGCGAATATCTGCGATGAGGGCACTATCGGAGACGGCTATCTTCTCTTGCGGCAGTTGCGCCTTAAAGCGTTCCGCTAAGAGTGCATCTACGAGGTCGCCGCCAATAGGAAAGCCTAGCCGTATCAGGCACCTAAAACTCGGAATACTTTGAGACAGGTCGACCTTTAAGATACAGATGTCGGTGGTGCCTGCGCCTGAATCGAACACGCAGATACAGTCTTTATCTCGAAGGTCTCGCAGTCCCCGTTGTTCATAATGGTATAGAAAGTCTATAGCGGCGGCTTCCGGCTCAGAGATAGTGGTTATGCCGGTGGGGAAGCCTGCCTGTTTCGCCGCCAGCAGTGTCTTCTCTTTTTGTATTTTGAACTTCTCATCATCGTCTAATACGGGTAGGCTCATGACAACGCGGGCATTTTCAAACGGGTCTTCACCTTGAAAGATAGGGTTATTGCGAAGTTGCCGAAGCAGGAATCTCAAAAAATCGGTTGCCACTTCTAGTGAGGAGTATTTTCGCCCTGATGCCCCATGGGTGTAGGTGATATCTTCATAAAGTTGACGTTTCATAGAGCGAATCACCAGTGAGTCGCTGGTAACTCCTGTAGGAACTTGCCAAGCGAAGCGCGGTTGTCCGCTCGATGGGGGATACATTACCACCGAAGGCATTTTATATCTCTCTGTGCCATTGCTGCTCCACACTACCTGCGTCAAGGTGTCCGGTGTATTGAGGTTATCTATCACGTAGACCGCGCTCTTGTAGGTTCCAAAATCGATGCCAATAATCCAACGCTCTGTCGGCTTTTCCAGGGGCTTAGGGTAGGATGCAAGAAGGAGTATCTCTTGTGGTTTGACGATGCCCTTTCCAGAGACACGGAGTCCTCCTTGATAGGTCTCCTGCCCGCGTATGAGAGCGGGAGGCAGAATAGAGACTTGAAGACTCTGTCTCGCCTGGATGGTCAGCGTCTCCTTTTTCCGCGCCTCTTTGCCAGAACATTCTATCCCGAAATCTCCTTCAAATACCTCTAGCGTCAGCTCATCGGGGGCATCTCCTTCATTTTTCAAGTAGAGAAATTGGGGTTGGTGCGGGCTTCGGAAGCAGAGTGTTTCGTTCAGAGCTAAAATGGGTCCCAAGTTCTGCCGTTGCAGGGGGACACTCACCGTAATCTGAGACTGAAATGCTAGGTCGGCAGGGCGGTAGAGATACTCTTCGGTATTGGCGTGAGCCTGTTGTGTGTCGGTATCTATGGTGAAGTGTAGTGCTTCAGCCTCTTTCGGTACAGACTCTGCTGAGACCTGGAATTGCCACGCATACCGTGGTTTTCTGGTGGAGAGCGGCATACCAGAGCCTGCGCCATAAGAGGCTTGTACCCCTACAGGAAGGTTGAGGAGAGTGAAGGAGACCTTTCCTGCTCCTCTGTGTTCGAGTTGGAGAGTACATAGTGTGGGGCTATGCCCTATAAGAGCGATCGGGTTAGGCGTGACAGAGGGGACAAGACAGCCTAACGACCAGCCGCAGTGAGTGCAGTACTGGATGTCTTCATCTCTTGTATCGTACTGCTGTTCGCAAGTATGGCAAATGGAGGTGCCCTCTTGTTGGTTCATATTAGTGCGTGCTTCCCGTAAAAATCGAAAGTGCTGATTTGAACGCGCTGATAGGAATGGCTATCTGCCTGTTGTTGCCAATATCGGTAGGCAAATTCGTAATATTGATGCCCAACAGCGTTCCACTATCATCTATAAGGGGGCTTCCATTAAACCCTTGAGGGAGGTTACAGGTGTGAGTAATCAGGCGTTGGTCTTCCGTACTAGGCAAGAAGCCAGAGATAGTGCCAGAGGGCATATCCTGACTAGGTCCTTTGCCGTTAGCACCTGCCAACAACTTTGTGTTGTACCCTATAGCAGATACCTTTATATTGGGGGAGAGCCGTAGCGTGCTCTCTGGGAGGCGAAAGTGAGCGAGACCTCGTGCCTGTATCTTTAGAATGGCGACCTCGTTAGGAAGTTGCTGTAGGAGCTCGTTCGTGGTGCTAGCGGGGGGGCTGGTCTCATTCTTTTGCACGAGTGTTGCGGTATAGGTCTGTTGCCTCTGAGTCCCGCTTCCCACTATCACGCTCATACGGCTGGTATTCGCAACCACCTGTCGGTTCGTCAGAATGTACCCGTCAGAGGTCACAATGCTACCAGCTCCTGTACCGCTCTCGGTAACGATAAGTACTGTCGCCATTTGGGGGTCGTTTCCTCCTCTGGAAAAGAGAGAGGCGAGTGCCACTATTAGCAGGGGAAGCAAAAAGGTAACTCCTTTTGCAAGCCCTACGCTTCCTATCGGTTTTGTGGAGGCACTTACCTCTTTGGCTCCCTGTGAAGTAGCCGTGTAGACCCAATCGTTGGAGTAGTATCTCATGTGTGTTCTCCCTGATTAGAAGATATTGCCGCCCCGTGTGATGTGGGAAGAGCAGAGGTTATTGATACAGGCGGATTTGATAGGGGGACGCTCTTTGCCCTGCACGCGGTTACAGCTTTTGCATCGCCACACTGTGTCCTCTTCGTCGTACATCGCCCACAGGTGCATCTCGTTTTTATCTGTGGCACTGATGTCTTTATAGTGATACAGGAGCCAGTCGTTGTATCTATCAATGATGTCTCGAAAGTTAAGCCCATCAAAATCGAGAGGAGCATAGTAGCCTGTCTCCTGCTTCGCGTTGATAAGCGATTTCAGCTTTTTTGCATGGTCTGTGATGACCTGTATGATGTATCCTTCGTTGTTTGTGAGGAGTGGGGCACTCAACGCATCCAGTCTGGTTTTTAGGTAGTTGATGGTATTTTCAGATTGTGCGAGTGTGAGTGCGGCTCTTTGCAGGTCGTTATTGGGGTAGCGCACCTGCTCTTCGCCCTCTTCGTTGCGAAGTTGGTAGCTGAAGACATGGGTACTCCCATCCCAGTGAATATCGATACCCTCCCATCCCTCTTTGGGGCGTGAGCGTAGGGCTTCTGCTACTAGAAGCAGAGTTTTTGCTTGGTCAATAAGTTCGGGTGGCTGAATCAGAGAGATGGTCTTCTGTGTGAAAGGAGTCGTCTGGTTGTGAACATCTGGCGGGAATAGGATATTGCGTCTACCCTTAACCTCGTATCCACTGATGACGTGGGAGGGAAAAGCACCACGCACAAAGAGGTTGGCGATAACCCCTGGGTCGTCACTTTCACCGGCTCTTGCCCCTGGATTTGCACTGAGAGTCTCTGCAATGGTAGCAGTGGCAGAGGTCATTCCTTTTTGAAATGCGTCGTAGAGCTCTCTATCGGCTTCCCGGTAGGCGAGGGACTGCCAGACAAAGGTGGCGGTATTGAAATGGGCGTTTGACTGTAGCTCCTCGTAGCCGGGGGTTCCTAGCTGTAAGTTAAGCAGGGGGCGACCTTCCCGCGTGAGGTCGGCGCACAGTTTTGCAAGCTTTGCTTGGTCTTTCGCTTCGCGCCCCCTCTCTATCTGTGCCAGCATCCGTAACACCGAGATACCAACGATAGGCTGTTGGTTGTAGCTCTCCTCTTGGCGTAGTTTTCTCTCTATCTTTTGTTGTAGAGGGTCGAATGGAGCAAAGTCAATGTTGCCATTTGCGCTTCGGGGAAGCCCTTCGCTGAATTTCCCCTCGTTCAAACGGCGTTGCAGGTCTTCCAGTGTGTGAAGGCTGAGGTCGCTCTGAAGCACCTCCAGCTGACTCTGTACCCAACTTATGTCGTAAACAGTATCTTCAAAAAGATCATGGAGTAGTAGTTGGTCGCTTGCGTCGTTGTGACGTGCGCTCTCATCCCACTGCTCTACGTAGCGAATGAAGGTGGCGAGTTGGTCAGAGAGGTTGTCTTCCCGGTAGGTTATCTCTTGAAGTACATCGTCGTAGATTTGGAGGCGGGCACGCAGTAGGCACAACTCATAATCGCGATTGGCGCGGTAGGCGCGTTCTCGCGTTTCGTCGTCTTTACCTACTCTCTCCGTTTCTATCTTTTTAGGCTTCCAGTAGGGAATAAGCGGGTCTAACTCCCTCTCTTCTTCCTCTACTTCCGCCTCTCTCTCCTGAGACGGTTGTCCTGTGCCTGCCGTGCGTTGCACCTTCAAAATAAATTCGCGGTCTGCGCTAATCTCTTTGTGGAGTGCCATTGCAAGGCTGAGGGCATATCGAGGTCCTCGAATGGGGTCGAACACCATGCTGAAAAGCAGGATGCGTGTCCTGTTTTTGCAAGCCGTCTCCTCATTTGCTGCTGTCAATCGGCTCTTATTACGCTCAATCATGCCCGAAATGTAGCCCGGTGAGTTTGGCGCGATATACTGTGTACGTGCCTTCGTTAGGAAAAGATCTTCGTGGCTTCCGTTTCGGACTCCGTTTTGTAGAGCAGAGACAAGGCTCTCCGAATCTGTTTGAATTAGCTCCGTATAGAGTGGGTCGGCATTAGAGTGACGTGGGAGCTCGCCTGTTATCTCATGGGGAAGCCGTAGTCCTACAATGTCGCGGAGGGCACCTAAATCGGCTTCGTAGAGCTTGTAAAGCTCTTTGCTTTCGTGCAGGAACTTCTCACTTATGGCAGGTGTGTCGGTTTCGGAGACTTTGAGCCAGCTCATCACAATTTTGCGAATGAGCTGACGCTGCGCCATGTTTACGCACAGCCCGATGGGAAATTGGCGTAACCCTATTCCAAAAGTGGTATATCGGTTAGGGTAGCCAAGGTTATCGGCAGGAAGCCCCGTAAAATTCTGTTGCATATCGTGAAGGCGTGCCCCAAACGCATCCCGTCCGCCTTGGCAGGTTAGGCGCATGAACACGTAGTCGGCGATCTTCTTTTCTAGGCGCGACATTGCCTCGCCCGGTTTATCGGCAAGGTTGCTCTCTAGCTGGCGCGGTGATACTAGCGTGATGAAGTCGTAGGGAGCCTGCTTGCCTATTTCCGGCGGAAGCCCTTCGTCGCCATACTGGGCTTGAAAGATATTTTCAGGTTTACAGAAGTGGTCTAACTCTTGAATGAGAGCGACGGAGTTTCTCATTTGCGAGGGCATCTCCGTCAAGCCAACGGCGGCAATGGCGGCAATCCCTTCGGTCTCACACACACCGGGACTAACCTGTGCCCTACGTATAATCGTCTGGGCAAGCAGGTAGCCTAAGTCTATGAAGGTTCCAGAGCCGGTTCCTCCTCCTCCTGACGTAACTACAAAAACGAGCATAGAGGCTGCTTCATTGCCCTGCACGTCGCTACGAAGGGCTTGAATATCGCGCAAAAGCCTCTCCCGCAACTCTCGTAGGTTACTCGTCGCAAGAAGTGCCAGCCGCCCCATCATTCGCACCCCTTTCACCCCGCCTTCAAAGTTCTGAGCGGTGATGTTTTGGCGTAAAACGGGGTCAAACCAGTCTTTCATTTTTAGTGATTGTGAAGTGGAAGACTCAGGACGCTGGAGGTCTTCCATTTTTTGAATCGGAACGCGCAGGGGATAGGCATTTTCACGGTACCTATCTAGTGCCTCGTTGTCTCTCATGTCCGTATCTATAAATAGATAGCGGATATCCATGGGGTCGGGGGTTCCGTACGCCATTTGAAAACGCTTGCGGAGGTTATACACAACCTCTTTGCCTGTTCCTCCAAGTGCAATAATCAGTCCGGGACGACGCATTTCCGAAGTCTCCTTTCGTTGCTACCCCTTAAGAGCGCAGGCGGGGGCATTTGAACCAGAAGTAGGCGAGTAGCCCACCAAAGAGTGCGACAAGAATAAGAAAATTGAGGAGAGCCATCATGTCTCCTTGCCAGAAATAGAGGTAGTCTGCATGGTGGGGCGACAGGAGAGTAACATAGAGTAGTAGGCTCCAAAGCCCTGCCGTCCATGCGTAGCGGATAGCAATGGAGGGGGGCAGTTTACAGAGGCGTAGATAGACGAGTGGGAACAAGACAGTGTAGGCAATTAGTCCCGCTATAGAAAACTCTATTAGTAGCCAGAACAGTGCATTTGGGTTTGTAAGCATTAGCATGGTTAGTTCTCCTATTT
>JAPLCR010000678.1 GCA_026392135.1 Armatimonadota bacterium | reverse complement strand
ATTCCGTTCGGTATCTTCCCCAACAATGCGATTGTTGGCGGCTCTGCAGATATTTCGGTAGGAGCATCACTCTTCAAACGGGTTAATCGTAAGCCCGGCATGGTCATCTGCAACATCGGAGATGCCTCGGCAACGTGTGGTCCCACATGGGAAGCCCTCTGCTTTGCAACAATGGACCAGTTCAAAACCCTATGGGATGAGGCACATCGAGGTGGTCTCCCACTCATAATGAACTTTGTGAACAACTTCTACGGTATGGGCGGTCAACCCGTTGGAGAGACCGGCGGTTTTGGAGTATTGGCGCGATTGGGTGTAGGCTTATCACCAAGCCAACTCCACGCCGAGCGCATTGACGGCTATAACCCGCTTGCGGTAATTGATGCGATTGCGCGTAAACGTGAAATCCTAGAGCGCGGCGATGGTCCCGTCCTACTGGACACAATAACCTATCGCTATAGCGGTCACTCCCCTTCAGATGCCTCGTCGTATCGTGACCGTTCCGAAATTGAAGAGTGGCAAAAATACGACTCCCTGCTTACCTACTCCGACGAACTTATCAAGGCGGAGATTGTCTCTGCGGAGACGCTGGCGAAAACGCAGGAGAAGATTGACGCGCATATCCTACGCGCCTACAAAAAGGCGATTGACCTTGATGCTTCGCCGCGAGCCAACCTCTATGTAACGGGAAACCTCCTCGACACAACGATGTTCTCTAATACAAAAGTGGAGACCTTCGCGCCGGAGACAACCCCAGAGTTGAATCACGCACTCGCGGAGAACGCCCGTGTTCAACAACTGGCAGGGCGTAGTCGCTCTGGTTTGGATGAGAGTGGTAAAGCACTTCCGAAAGCCCGCTGTATTCAAGTGCGCGATGCGCTCTTTGAAGCGATACTTCATCGATTCGCTACAGACGCAACAATGGTTGCTTACGGTGAAGAGAACAGAGACTGGGGCGGAGCGTTTGCGGTCTATCGCGGACTTACAGAGCTACTTCCCTACCACCGCCTGTTCAACAGCCCTATATCAGAAGCCGCTATCGCGGGCACTGCGGTGGGCTACGCGCTGGCAGGTGGTCGTCCGCTAGTAGAGCTAATGTACTGCGACTTCTTGGGGCGGGCGGGTGACGAGATTTTCAACCAAATGGCGAAGTGGCAAAGTATGAGCGGAGGGCTTCTCAAGATGCCCGTCGTTCTGCGCGTTAGCGTGGGTAGCAAGTACGGAGCGCAGCACTCTCAGGACTGGACGGCACTGTGCGCCCACATTCCAGGCTTGAAGGTGGTTTTTCCAACTACTCCCTACGATGCGAAGGGTCTAATGAACTCGGCACTCGCTGGAACCGACCCGGTCATCTTTTTCGAGAGCCAGCGCGTTTACGACCAGACAGAGCTGTTTCATGGAACAGAGGGGGTTCCTGAGGGGTACTACGAGGTTCCTATGGGTGAGCCAGACATAAAACTAGAGGGAAGTGACCTGACCATCCTTACCGTTGGGGCAACACTCTATCGCGCTTTGGACACCGCTAAAATTCTGAAAGAGCAGTACGGCATTAGCGCAGAGGTGATCGATTCGCGCTCCATCGTCCCCTTCAATTACGAAAAGGTCGTGGAAAGCGTGAAGAAGACAGGCAAAATCCTGCTCTGCTCAGATGCTTGCGAGCGAGGCAGTATTCTACACACAATGGCAAGTCGTATCGGACAGTTTGCCTTCAACTATCTGGATGCCCCCCCTGTGGTTCTTGGTGCTAGAAACTGGGTCACTCCCCCCGATGAGGTAGAAGACTCTTTCTTCCCCTTCCCCACCGACTTCCTAGACACAATTCACGAACATATCCTGCCCTTACCCGGATATGAGACGAAACGCCCTTGCGATACGGAAAACATGAAGGAGCGAAGTGCCGCAGGCTTATAGCTAGCAAAATGTGCCGCAAAAGTGCTTAGAATGGAAGGCAGGGCAGTCTGTGAAAACACAGGCTGCCCTGTATGCGTTTTGTGATGTATAATAGAGGTAACAGGCTTTTCAAGTGCGTAGCAGAACCCGTGAGGATTTCTCATGTTATTCCGAACTTCAACCCAAGATGATGCCGTCGTAACTATTGAGGGACAAACTACGATGACAACACAGACACTTCACTATACTGAAAATACTCAATCGTCCAACGAGACGACTACTCTTGCCGATATTCAGGCACGGCGAGAGGAGAGAGCCTATCTTGACCGTTGTGCTATAGGAGACGAAAAGGCAATCCGCTGGGTGATGAATCGCTACCGAGACAGAGTAGTTCGACTCGCTAGCCACGTTCTACACACCCCAAAGGATGCAGAAGATGTTGCACAAGAAGCCTTCGTAAAAGCCTTTCGCCTGATTGGACAGTTTCGCGGAGAGTCCGGCTTCTATGCGTGGCTCTATCGCATTGTCATCAATATCTGCCTCGACAGAATGCGCCGAAAAAGTGCGACTGCCGAAATGTCGCTAGAGGCGACGTTTCTGCCCAGTATCTGCGCCAATACGCCCGACTTAGACAAATGCCTTGCTGTCGAACAGATTCTAAATACCCTCTCTCCGCCGATGCGTGCTGCACTCGTACTTCGTGAAGTAGAGGGGCTAGACTACCATGAAATATCTGAGGTGTTGCAGATCCCGCTAGGAACCGTTCGCTCGCGGCTCAATACAGCCCGCGACCAGTTCCGCAAACGCTGGGTCGCCGCTCAAAAGGAGGCGGAAGATGTTTGACCGATGCCGCCATTGGCGACATAAACTATCACTCTATGCGGATGGACTGTTGCCCGAATCGCAGATTATGGCACTAGAACTTCATGTCGCACACTGCCCTACTTGCCGCTCGGCTTCTGAAGCAGATACTGCTCTTCGTCAGGTATTGAGGCTTCACGGAGGTCTACCAACCCTCTTGGAGGCGCAAGCATTCGACGATCGGGTTGTTTCGCTTATCCGCTCTCCACTTCCTGTTCGCCGAGAAGGAGCATGGATTGCTCGCCTACACTCTAGTGTTCCTTTTCTAAGTCAAATGATGAGGGGCGCACTATTTTCCACGGCACTCACTGGACTCTGCCTCTTTGTAAATCTACACGCAACTACAAAGAGCCAGACCGCTCAGGGCGAAGTATCGCCTGCCCGAATTGTAGCGTCACCGCCTGTTCCACTCTCTAGCCTGC
The DNA here is from genome assembly GCA_026392135.1 of Armatimonadota bacterium. GTDB lineage: Bacteria > Armatimonadota > Chthonomonadetes > Chthonomonadales > Chthonomonadaceae > CAIJLM01. The sequence goes on along the minus strand of JAPLCR010000678.1, from coordinate 3,047 downwards.
TTCAAACAACAACGCCGCGTGCAGCAATGCTCTGGTCATCACCTGAGCATACCGAGAAAGCAGTAGCTGGCGAAAAGACAAAATTACGGCGCAGTGGGTCTCCGCGCTCTGCCAATGATGACCCCAAACACACACTCTCTTAGCAAGGAGCGAAGGTAGAATGCCTGAAGAACCTTCGGCAGAACCTTCGCTCGAATCTGATGACTTCGCGCAAGCGGTTCTCGCCAACTTACGAAGCGCATCTACCCCCTCCTCTGCTCCGCCACCTTCTGGAGTTGGCTGGATTTTCGGTGGGATTGTTGGTATTCTTATTGCGCTCTGGATGTTTCCAGCCGCCCGTAACACCCTCGCATCTCAATTCCAATTCGCCCTTATTGCCGACAACCTACCTTGGCTTCGAGCCCTCGATGCACGCCGTCAAGACCGCGAAGTGACTCGCCTTGATGCTATCGCCGCACGCCTCCCAGACGACTATCTCCTACAGATAGGGCGTGCGACTATCCTCGCAGATGTCAGCCTGCGCCGCGCTCAAAACCCCAATACTGCCTCAAAACCCCTACCTTCACAAGAGGACGACCGCACTCTGTTACGCTTAGGTATCCTAGCAAGGAAGTTCCCTTTAAGTGGAGGCGCGTATGCCCACCTCACACGCTACATGATGGGCGAGAGAGTAAAAATCAGGCGAAAAGAGACAGATAACCGCTCCCAATCACGCACCGAACACTGTGCGCCGACCGATTTTCACTTAATGGAGTGGGCAATTCGTAATGGAGAGGTCTGTGACCCTGATAACGCCTTCTGGTCGGCAATGCTGGCAGTGGCGTGCTTTGCAAGCGGTAAGGACGCAGAGGCGCTCACCGCTCTTGAAAAAGCCTCCCGCAAGCACAAGTGGGATGCCTATCTCTACGAGGAGGTATTAGGGCAGTGGAGGCTCTACTCAGCGGCGTATGGTGATAATGGTGCGGCACAAAAAATCGCACCACTCTCCCTACTCGCGTTTCCACACCTTCAAGAGCTACGCCAAATGGCATACCTCGTATGTTGGCGGTCAGATATGGAAGCCCTGCACGGAAACATAGAAAAAGCACTCAAGTTGCGGCGCCAATTAGCATGGCTCGGAATACTCCTACGAGACAACGCACAGTGGGCTTACGAAGCCCTCTATGGTACGGATATGCTCTTTATCGCCACAACAGACCGTCTTCCTACCAGTAAAACCAACCTAATTCAAGAGATTGGTCAATGGCAAGAGCAGAGCAAAGGGTACCGAAAACTACTCCAGCAAGCACGACGACAGAGCGATAGTAGCTATTTCTATAATGAAGCCCAAACCTCATGCCAACTACGACAGAGGGTTGAGCAAGCACGAACATACAGTTCGGGGCTACCGCTGGGTATTCCCCTACGCCCACTCTTTGGAAGCTGGATGCTTGGAGTTTGTATGATACAGCAGGCACTTGCCCTGCTTACTCTCGCACTGTGCGGCTGGCGTTGGCGTGTCTGGCTCATTTTGACGAGGCACCCTCTCCATCACTTTTGCCAAACACTGGGCTTTGTCGTTCCTATTCTACTCATTGCCGGTGCCTCGCTATCTCTCTCCTACACAGAGCCGAATGCACAGTTAGGGCTATTTGGGGTTCTAGGAGTTCTACTGTTACTAGCCCATGTCTTCCAAAGACTGTGGCGTAGCAAAGAGGAGCGCAAGGTGTGGGATTTTTCGGAGCATTGGGTACGGGCAGAGATTCGCTGGCAACAGGGGACAACTGTGCGAATGGCTCTCTTACTCACTTTGCCCATGGGGATACTCCTCTACATCTCCCACGACACCCTAAGCGACCTACATCCCGTCTCGGTAATTCTCTCAAGCCCGATGGAGTATTCGCGAAGCATTACCCCCCTATTCGCACTCTNNNTGCTACTACTACTCGTTTCTGGACTGTGGGGGCTATGGCGTAGACAATCACCAGTAGCAACCTTACTCATGGCTTTACAGCGCCTCACGCTTCCTCTCGTGAGCATACTACTAATTGCCTACCTAATACTCATGAATCAGACCCTTAGTCTCGATTCAAACGCTACCCGCGCCATCAATGAGGCAGCGGAGCATGACCTCCACTGGATTCTTACGCATAGCGGAACGGGGGGCGAACAAGAGAGTGAGGATTAGTCGCGAAAGAGTACCCTTACCTAGCACAAAACCAAAGATTCTGTGCAACCATGAAGCGTTCTAAGTGCATATATATTTGCCACAGATTTCTAATAGTACTAAGAATTGCTAAATCAGATATTTTTAGTCTAAATTTGCGGATATATCTCTATTGGAAGAACTTTTAGCGCACTCATGCCGTATAATATAACTGAGTAGTTCGATTAGGGTAAACCTCTTTGTAAAGAGTGTAGTCATTCCCACTCGCCCCGCGCTGACACCGTTGGGGCGACCTTTTGAATAATTTGCCTCCCCACACCCCCTTCAAGGTCTCCCTTGTAGGGGGTTTTATCTGCTCGGCTACCCTTTTACCTAAACCTTTCAAAAAACTTGATACACTTGGCTAGGTTTGTCCGTCTATGGATAGGAAGAAACGGAGACAGATTGAGTATGCAGGCTCCTTATGAGGCGAGAATGCAGGTAGTCGAAGCAGATATAATATCCCGTTGCCAACAGGGTGACCTCCACGCTTTTGAGGTCGTCTATACCCAGTATGAGCAGCAGGTATATCGCTACGCCTATCACCTTCTTGGGCATCGCGAGGATGCGGACGACATAAAACAGGAGACTTTTTTGCGGGCGTATCAAGCCATAGGAAAGTTTCGGCGCGATGCAAGTTTACAAACATGGCTTTTAAGAATTTGTGGTAACCTCTGCCGTGATAAAATACGCTCATGGGAGAGGCGGAAGGTAGCTACGACGGATCTCAGCACAGAGTTGAACCAGTATGCCGCCCCATCAGAGAGTAACCCTGCCTATATCGTAGAAAAGAATCACACAACAGAGATGATACTTAGCGTACTCAACGGGCTACCTAGCCTACTAAAAGAGGCGTTTATAC
>JAPLCR010000448.1 GCA_026392135.1 Armatimonadota bacterium | reverse complement strand
GTTGTTTCACAAAATAAGGTGTTCTTGCTAGGCGAAAAGTTATATTCTCTGTTAGTTTGGATTCTACCACATTCATGGAGTGTATTGGTACGCTTGTCATCATTTTTGCATTGTACTTTGATATCCTGCGAAACTCAGGAGGTAGGTGACACGTAGTAAAGTACGTTCAGTTGGTGTTCTATTTGGTAAGGAGGGGTGTGATGAGTGATGTAACGACAGTCTCGGCTGAGGAGATAGCAAGCCTCCGGAAACTTATGAAGCGGTATAACAGCCGATATATTGGAGAGAGGCTAGAGGCGGAGCGAGAAGTCGCCGATATGGGAGACCATTTTTCGGAGGTTCTTGTCGCGTTTCTGCGGCAAGAGACGCTTAAGCACAATCTACGGAAGAGTATTGGCAAAGGGATACTGTTTGCAGGGTTGAGTGCTATATTGCTCCTCACTCTCTACATACTAACGCACGACAAGTATGTTTGGTTCGCTGGTTTTGGTGGATTTGGCGGGCTTGCGGGTGTGTCAGGGCTTTTCGCGCCTTCCCAAACGTATATGCAGGCAGTGAACCTGTTGGCGGAGCGGGAGGACAAAAGGCTGGTTGGTTACCTTGCAGAGGCGGTGGCAAATCGCATGGGCGGATACCCCAATCCACTCCGTATCGCGATGGCGCGGGTTCTTATTCGCGTCTTGCCGCAACTGGAGGTATCTGACGGCGCATATCTGAGTCAACCGCAACGTACTGCCCTCTATTCGCGCCTGAAGAGCGGAGAGCGTAATAAGGAGACAGAACTAATCCTCGCCATTATAGAGGGCTTGACGCGCATTGAGGATGTTAAGGCGATGCCGCACCTCTCCTTGCTTATCAAGAAGCCTGTAAGCACTCAAAGTGAGTTGGCAGTTCGCGCACAAGCGCAGTTGGCTTTTGAGACTCTTCATGCCTGTTATGAGCGTCTTGAGATGCCCCAGACCCTCCTGCGTGCCTCCATGCTTACTGTGTCTGGCGACGAACTGCTACGCCCTGCGATGGATGTACGCAAAGAGGAGGAGAACATCCAACTGCTTCGCGCCTCTTCTAGTGAGAGGGAGTAGCGGTTCATTTCACTCGCAAAAAAACGCTTGCCCCTCATGCTCTCAATGAGCGAGAAGGGCAAGCGTTTTTTTGTCTGCGAAACTCAAGGGGTTACGGCGTTACCTTGAGAGCCGCGGAGAGTTTGACACCGTTCAAGGTAGCATTTATCGTTACCGAAGCGGCGGCAGTCACTGTTTTCGTGTCAATGGTGAAGGTAGCGGATTTTTCACCAGCCTTTATGACGACGCTTTTTAGCCCCGTGGACTGTACTACCGTCGCGACAGCCTCGTTTGAGCTTTTCAGCGTAACCGTTGTGTCTTGGGTGGCGGCATTGGTTAGGGTGACTATGCCGATGGAGTCGTCTCCGCCAGTTACGCTATTCGGTATCAGGACAAGCGTGCCAATCACCTGCGCTTGAACCGTGAGCGTCGCCGTTGCATCCGTGTCTGTAGTAGCGGTTATGACCAGCTTTTTCGTGCTAGTCACCTTGTACGTGGTGATAGTGAATACCCCCGACTTCTTGCCTTCGGGGATGGTGATGGACGTTGGAAGCACAGTCCCCACTGCTATGTCCGAACTTTTCAGCGTAACGGTCAGTCCTCCTGCGGGGGCTTTCGCCATCAGGGTGACTACTCCTGTCGAGTTCGCGACTCCACCGATAACGGTGGTTGGCGAAAGCGTGACGGTCTGCGTCCATGGATTGATGGTCACATCAGCGGATTTGCTGATGCCATTCAAGGTTGCGGTTAAGGTCACTTTCGTCGACGTAGCGGTACGCTTCGCAATCATGCTGAACGTTCCTATTGTGCTTCCCGCCGGAACCTTAACGGTGAGGGTGTCGAGAAGCGATGAGTTGGGCTGAAGCGTTACATCGGCACCTCCCGATGGCGCGATATCCGATATAGTAACGGTTCCAGAGACGCTCTGTCCGCCATAGACCACCGAAGGCTTTAGCGTAATACCCGTGACTATTGCACCGGAAGAGACGGTGAAGGGGTTGTCGGAAGTCACTGTATCGCTAGGCGTAACCACCGTGATTTTGCCTGTGGTGGTTCCCTCCTTCACGACTGCGTAGATGGTAGTACCATCGTCCGAGACGTTGAAAGACTTGGCATCTACTCCGTTGAACTTTACGGAAGTCGCTCCCGTGAAGTAGGTTCCAGTGATAGTGACAAGGGTGTCTACGGGCCCATGGTCGGGCGTAAATCCAGTAATGGTCGGGGAGGGTAGCAGAACAGTAATCTCATCAAGGTACCACCCTGCACCGCTATTCACCTGCCCAGAGTGGTAGAAGTTGAAACGTATCGTCTTCCCCGCATAGGCGGTTATGTCCAACAGAGGTTGCGTCCATCCGCCGCTATCTCCCATATACTGGGGGCTGATAGCTGTCCAATCGCTCCACTTCATCTTAGTCGCATCCCAGGTCGAGATGTGTACCTGACCATACGAGGGGTTCCTTCCATTACTATCCGCTCCTCCGTAACGGAACCAGTGCCAGTACCGCAGGTGGAGTTCATCGTTGGAACCTATAGGCGGAACGATAATAGACGGCGTTATCAGCCCACTTCCTCTCCAGTTCGGATAGCCTCCTTGCAGAATGGTTCCGACGACATTCTGCCCCTCATGCGCGCTTTTAGGACCCGGTGCGCCTGGGATGCCAACCTCCCATATGCCGTTGTCTGCGGCTATTCCCTGCCAGTCTTCGGTTGTGAAGCCCAAACCTTCAAAGGTTACCGGCTTGTTAGGAGAGATAGGGGTAGGAATGGGTTCGCGTGATACTTTCACCTCGTCAATATACCAACCTGCGCCGCTATTCACCTGCCCAGAGTGATAAAAATCAAAGCGCACTCTTTTGCCCGCGTAGGCGGTGAGGGCGAGGGGTGTAAAGTTCGTTCCTGTGTAGTGCCATCCGCTACTGCCGGCATCGTATCTTTGGCTAATGGCTGTCCATCCGCTCCACTGCTTTTTAGTCGCATCCCAGGTCGAGATGTGTACCTGAC
>JAPLCR010000127.1:5772-9330 GCA_026392135.1 Armatimonadota bacterium | reverse complement strand
GGATAACAAGAGTGGCGGGTACGGGAAACAAGGGGTTTTCGGGAGAAGGAGGTCTGGCAACACACGCCCAGATCAACGGTTCCCACCACCTCCTTGTGCTACCCAATAGCGACCTGCTTCTCGCTGATACATTTAACCACCGTATCCGCAAAATTGACGCAAAAACCAGACGCATTACTACTCTTGCTGGAACAGGTGAAGCGGGTTTTTCGGGAGATGGCGGTCTGGCGACAGCCGCAAGATTCGGCGGCATCTACTGTCTTGCGCTGGACACAAAGGCGAATCGACTGTACGCCTGTGATTTAGACAACCACCGTATACGCGCCATAGATTTGAAAACCGGAATTGTGACTACTGTCGCAGGTAACGGCAGGTCGGGCGTTCCTCAAGACGAAAGCCCCGCCTTAGAATCCCCACTTGTAGACCCACGCGCTATTGCCCTCGACTCGAAGGGCAATCTCTACATTCTGGAGAGAGGCGGAGATGCGCTCAGGGTAGTCGGTAGGGACGGGAAGATTCGTACTGTAATCGGGAATCCTCTACCAATCGATTCACGAGTGGGCGCTCTGAGTGGACCCAAGCATCTGAGCGTGGATAGACAAGACAACGTACTCATTGCCGATACGGAGAACAATCGCATCCTAAAATACTTCCCGCAGACGGGTGTGGTCACGCACATCATCGGCTCAAACAGCCCCACCGCGCCACTCGCCTCAAAAGGAAAAGACCTCTCACCGTTAGAAATCCGACTAGAGCGTCCACATGGAGTTTACGCCCACAAGGACGGTAGAATCTATCTTGCGGATAGCGAACATGGCTTAGTGCTACTTATTCCCCCGAAAGAGGAGGCAATCATGAATATCGTCGCTCAACCAGAAACGCATCCACTCCCAAAGGGTTGGGAGGAGTGGTCGGCGCGTGAGGAGATAGCACCGCACACCACACTAGACTTACACGCAGGGCGTAACGGTCAACCTGCACTTCGAATTTCTAGTGAGGGGAATGAAAATGCCTTTGGCGGTTGGCGGTATCGTGCAACGGGCGTGGTTGCGGGGAAGACCTACCGCTTTTCTGCCTACTATCGCTCAAAGGAGGTTTCCTTTGAAAGGCGGAGTATATCGGCGCGTCTGGACTGGCTCAATGCTCGCGGGGAGCGCACACGCCCTCCCGACTACGCACTAGATACCGCCAAAGAGGGAAGTTGGACAAGGGTGGAGTATGTTGCCACTGCCCCCGAAAACGCAAAAGAGGTACTGCTGGAGTTTTCACTTGGCTGGAGCGCAAAAGGCGTTGTATGGTGGGATGACATCAAACTCAGCGAAATAACACCGACTACAGGGCGTATTGTTCGTGCCATGACAATCTACCACCGACCTAGTGATACCCACTCGATTGCGGAGAGTGTTGAGGAGTTTTGCAAAATCGCCGAGTCCGCAGTCGCGCAGAAGCCTGACATACTCTGCTTACCAGAGGGTATAACCGGTATCGGTACGGGCAAAACCTACTATGAGGCTAGCGAACCCGTACCGGGTCCCACTACAAAACGGCTGGGTGCGTTGGCGAAAATGCTGCACTGCTATATCGTGGCGGGTATCTACGAGCGCGACGGCAAGATTCTCTACAATACTGCGGTGTTAATGGGGCGAAGCGGTGAACTGGAAGGCATCTACCGCAAAACACATCTTCCTCGTGAGGAGGTGGAGGGTGGCATTACTCCGGGCAACTCCTATCCCGTTTTCCACACCGATTTCGGCACAATAGGGATGATGATATGCTGGGACGTTCAGTTTCCAGAGCCTGCACGCGCAATGGGAATCAAAGGGGCAGAGATGATACTGCTACCCATTGCAGGGGGGAGCGAAGTTCTTGCGAAAGCGCGTGCTATTGAGAACCACCTCTTTCTTGTTACTTCAAGCTACGACATGAAGACCTTTATCGTAGACCCAACAGGAGAGGTCTTGGCGGAAGCCAATAAAGAGAAGCCTGTCGCTATTGCGGAGCTACATCTTGACCACAAGTATATTCAGCCTTGGATCGGTGATATGAAGCCCCGTGCTTGGAAAGAGCGTCGCCCCGATATTCCGGTAAAGTAGGCTCACACTCCACACCCTCTCTACACCTCACCAAGGCGGAGAGGGTCTTTTGTTGATAGGAAAACAGAAAGTTGGATAGAATAGGGAGGTGGCTCTTACATGGAAGGTCCTCGCGGAGTGCGTCTTGAGGAGATAGAATCTCTTCACAATCTGACCGATATGGTATTTCGCCCCAGCACGGTGAACCCGCCCGTGATGGCGAAACAGTATCCTCAACTTTTCAACGCCGATAACTACGATAACCTGCGGGTCTGTGTAGAGGGCGGGATATGCGTGAGTCACGTCGGGATGAAAATGCAGGACGCATATCTGTTCGGCTGCCGAATGCGCACAGCCTGTATCGGTGGGGTCTGCACGCACCCTGATTTCCGCAAAATGGGCTTGGCTTCGCAGTGTTGCAACGACGCTTGGCGCATTGCGTATGAGACGGGTGTGGATGTGATGCTTGTCTCTGGTGACAGAGACCTCTACCGTATGCGAGGCTGCCTTCGTGTCGGAAACGACACCGTGTATCACGTAACCCCTGAAACGCTCCCGATTGTATCCGAGTCGATAACGCTTACGCCCATGTCCGAAGTAGAGCTACCGCTCATTGTGGAGTGTTATCGTAGGGAACCCGTGCGTTTCCAGCGTTACCCAAGCGACTACCTCTATCTACTACAGTCCCGTTGGGCAATGAATAGCCCGTTGGACTTGTGGGTTCTTCGTGAGCGAGGGGATTTTCGAGGCTACATTTTCGCAAAAAACCCACTCGGTAAGAGTGAATCCAACTTGATAGAGTTCGCGGGAGACCGCCGCACGATTCTCGCCGCTCTCCCCTTCCTGTTCCAGCGCTATTCATTGACAAAACTGCACTTCCAGGTTCAAAGGTACGACAATCTACTCCGCTCACTCTGTGAGGGCTATGGGTGGGAAGGAGTGTCTCAAAGCACATCAGGCACGGTGGCACTGATAAACTTCCCGCAGCTGATGACGCGAATGCTACCTCGTTTTGAGGAGATGATAGGGGTAGAGATGTCCGCCCAACTACGCTTCTCTCAAGAGGGTGACACGTATCTGTTCGGGTTAAGTGCAGAGGAGTTTACGACAGACAGAGACACGGCTACGAGGATGGTTTTTGGAACGACGACGGGTATGGAACCAGTAATACAGGGGCTTGGCGGACGTTTGGGAGAGGCATTACGAACTATTTTGCCTCTCCCAGCTCTTTGGTACGGGATTAACTATGTGTAAGGTATTCGTCGCAAAAACTGTGTCTATTTACAGGAATAGTTGTGCGCGAAGGAGAATATACAACGAGAAGGAGGCGAGATTACAATATGACGCAACTGACAGTGGTACAAGCAGACATCGCGCCCAGGCTTGCTATTCATGAGGGCAACCGGATTTTTTCTAATGTACTCAGCAAGATACGTAATTCAAACGACCTGCTTCGCGTACTTGGGCACTATATCTATCTAAATGC